>CBDTWQ010000257.1:0-3486 GCA_965364115.1 uncultured Gammaproteobacteria bacterium
CAGCAATGTGATTTGTGTTGCTATTCGCAGAAATGTTTTGCTGTATGATCGGCGCCTGAAGAATTTGGACTAGTCATGGCGCAGTATTTCGAAGTGCATCCCGACAACCCACAGCGGCGGTTGATCGAGCAAGCGGTTGCGATCATCGACCGGGGTGGTGTGGTGATCTATCCGACCGATTCGAGCTATGCGCTAGGTTGCCATATTGGTGACAAAGCGGCGATGGAGCGAATTCAACGAATTCGATGTACCGACAGTAAACATCACTTTACTTTGATTTGCACCGACCTATCAGAGATCGGTATCTACGCCAAGGTGAGCAACACCGACTATCGCTTGATGAAGGGTCTGACCCCTGGGCCATACACCTTTTTGCTTAAGGCAACCTCTGAAGTGCCGCGCCGTTTGATGAACCCCAAACGAAAGACGATTGGGGTGCGAGTGCCGGACAATAATATAGCCCATGCGATTCTTGCAGAATTAGGCCAACCACTGATGAGCAGTACGCTAATTCCACCCGGAGAACAGCTGGCGTTAGATGATGCCGAGGAGATTCGTCAGATCTACCAGCACCAGGTCGATTTGGTTATAAACGGTGGAGCTTGTGGGGTGGAGCCGTCTACAGTGATTAGTTTGATCGATGGTTTCCCAGAGATTCGCCGTCATGGCAAAGGCGATGCTTCCTTTCTCGAAACCAATTGACGCTGCCAGCAAACCCAGAATATTGCCTTTTGCACAGATTGTCGCTTTCGTAGGCATCTTGCAGCACGTATAATTCGGTCAGCACCGTCATTCTCCGGATCACTATTTTTGAACACCATTAGTCAAAACAACCGCGTGCTGTCTGGCATGCGCCCAACAGGGTTGTTGCACCTCGGCCATTATCACGGCGTCTTAAAAAACTGGATTGAGTTACAGCATAGCTACGAATGCTATTTCTTGGTCGCTGATTGGCACGCGCTGACGACCCATTATGAAGATCCTTCGATCATAGGCGAGTCATCTCGTGACATGGTGATTGACTGGCTGGCAACCGGGGTCAACCCAGGCAACGCGACGCTGTTTATCCAGTCACGGGTTCCAGAGCACGCTGAATTGCAGTTGTTGCTGTCGATGATCACGCCACTGGGTTGGCTCGAACGCGTCCCTAGTTTCAAAGATCAGCAAGAAAAAATTAAAGACAAAGATCTCTCGACTTATGGCTTTCTGGGTTATCCGCTGTTGCAGAGTGCCGATATTTTGATTTACAAGGCCGGGAGTGTTCCTGTCGGCGAAGATCAGGTCGCGCATGTGGAGTTAACGCGCGAAGTGGCGCGACGATTCAACCATTTGTATGGTCGTGAGCCCGACTTTGAGCAGAAAGTAGAAGCTGCGATTAAAAAGATGGGTAAAAAGAACGCCAAGGTTTATCAAGCGGCCCGCAAGGGTTATCAAGAGCAGGGTGATGTTGAAGCTTTATCGATGGGTCGAGCGCTACTTGAATCGCAGCAAAATATTAGCCTAAGCGATCGCGAACGTTTGTTGGGTAATCTGGATGGTGCGGGTCGAATGATTTTGCCCGAACCCCAATCGCTATTGACCGTCTCGTCCAAGATGCCGGGCATCGACGGTCAGAAAATGTCGAAGTCGTACAACAATACGATTGCGTTGCGTGAAGACCTAGACACGGTCGCCAAGAAAATTAGAACGATGCCGACTGACCCGGCACGGATTCGTCGCACTGACCCCGGCGACCCGAACAAGTGCCCGGTGTGGGGTTTCCATCAGGTCTATACCAATGAGGAAACGATGCTGACGCTGGCGAATGGCTGCAAAACGGCCTCAATCGGCTGCATCGACTGCAAGCAATATGTGGTGGACGCGATTGTCGAAGAACTCAAGCCAATTCAGAAGCGTGTCAAAGAGTACTTAAATGATCTGTCGGGGGTCGATAGCATTATTAGTGAAGGTTGCGATGCCGCGCGTGACGAAGCCCAGGACACGATCGAGGAAGTTCGCAAGGTGATGGGTCTAACCGGTCGAAAATAGTGGAGCTAGAAAACACTCAATCAATTGAAAACCAAGTCGAAATGCCGATGCCATTAGCATTGGTCGACGGCCAACCGCTCACGGTGATTCCAAAAGATCTTTATATCCCGCCGGATGCGCTACTCGTCTTCTTGGATGAGTTTGAAGGCCCTTTAGACTTATTGCTATACCTGATCAAACGCCAAAACATCGATATTCTCAACATACCGATCGCCGCAATCACCAATCAATATATGCATTATATACAGCTTATGGACGAGCTCGAGTGGGAGTTGGCGGCTGAATATCTGTTGATGGCGTCGATGCTCGCCGAGATCAAATCACGCATGCTGCTGCCCCGGCCCAGCTTAATTGACGACGAGACCGACCCAAGAGCCGAACTGGTGCGGCGCTTGCAGGAATATGAGCAATATAAGCAAGCGGCCGAGAACCTTGAACAAATCGACCGGCTCGAGAGGGAGATTCATTTGCCTAATATTGCGATTCCCAAATTCAACATTGAGCTGCCATTGCCAAATGTTAGCCTCGATGACTTAGTCGCGGCTTTTCGTGATGTGGTCAATCGGGCCGAGCAATTTTCGCACCACATAGTTGATCGCGAGCCTCTCTCGGTTCGTGAACGAATGGTGATTGTGCTTGAACGCATATCGGCCGATCAGTTTACCCAGTTCAACGACTTTTTTGTGCCAGCGGAGGGGCGCATGGGCGTGGTAGTCAGTTTCATTGCGATTCTCGAGCTGCTCAAAGAATCTCTAATTGAACTGGTGCAGAGCGAACCTTATGCACCGATTTACGTGAAGGCTAGGAGTTGATCTGCTTTGCAAATTGAAAAACTCATAGCTACGCTTGAAGCCTTGTTCGCGGCCAGTGATAAACCACTTTCGGTGAATCAATTGTTCGACCTGTTTGCCGGTGATACGGATCAACCGACTAAGGATGACATTAAAGCCGCTATTCTTGACTTAACTCGCCATTACGATGACCGAGGAATGGAATTGCAGCAGGTCGCCTCAGGCTATCGGCTCCAGGTGAAAGCAGAATTTGAGACTTGGGTGGGGCGGCTATGGAAGCAAAAACCACCGCGTTACTCGCGCGCGCTAATGGAAACGATGGCGCTGATTGCTTATCGCCAGCCGATCACTCGAGGGGAAATCGAGAATGTGCGTGGTGTTAGCGTGAGCACTGAAATCATCAAAACCTTACGTGAGCGCGAATGGATTAAATCGCTGGGGCACAAGGAAATTCCTGGTCGTCCAGTTCTTTACGGCACGACTCGAGAGTTCCTTGATTATTTCAACCTTAAATCGCTCAACGAGTTACCTACACTGGCGGAGATTCGAGATATTGATCAATATCACCCGGAGCTTCCGTTATTAGATAAAGCAGCGCCCGAAGCAGCAGGGGGCGAAGCCATAGATCCTGAAGCAGAGGAGGCCGAAGCCTCAGAGCTTGAAGCAG
>CBDTWQ010000258.1:0-3483 GCA_965364115.1 uncultured Gammaproteobacteria bacterium
GTCAGTCCATCGCTTTGAGTGCGAGTGGATAAGATCTCGAAACGCTGTACGCCGAGTGCGGTGATGCCCAGAAGGCCATCGGCGCGGTGCTCCCAGTCATTGATCTTAGCGGTGGTGCCGATCGAGTATATATCGGCGTCAATTCGGCTTTCCTCGCCGGTGTGAATTAAGATGACGCCAAAGTCACTCTGCTCACGCATGCAATGCGCAATCATGTCGACATAACGAGTTTCGAAGATCTTGAGTGCAAGGCTGTTGCCCGGCAGCAGCACCGTTTTCAGCGGGAATAGTGGAGTTTCAGCCATATTATGAGATAAAGATGGCGATCAACCTTCGCTCCAGCGGGGTGAGATGTCATTCTCGATGCCAAGTTGATCGAGGATTCGAGCCACCACAAAATCGACTAAATCAGCAACCGAAGAAACGCCATGATAGAAGCCGGGGTTAGGCGGCAAAATGACCACGCCTATGCGAGCTAGGCGCAGCATATTCTCGAGATGAATGCAGGAGAAGGGGGCCTCCCTAGGCACCAAAATAAGGGTCTTGCGTTCCTTAATAATGACATCAGCTGATCGATGAATGAGATTGTCACTGGTTCCTGACGCGATTGACGCGAGGCTGCCCATGGTGCAAGGACAGACCACCATTGCATCGGCGACTGAAGACCCACTAGCGGGTGGCGCGGTCCATTGGTCTTTGCCGTAGACGCTAATCAATTCTGGGTCGGCATCATAGTAGGTGGCAATTTGCTGCTCCATTTTTCTCGCCGAACCGGTCAGTTTTAAGTCGGATTCCATGCCGAGCACGATCTGCCCTGGCTGCGAGGTGAGAAACTGGATCTTGATTTGTTTTTGCAAACAAAATTCTAGCAAGCGAATGGTGTAAGCAGCGCCAGAGGCACCTGTCATAGCCAGTGTTAAGGTTCGTATTGTCATGATCTTGAGTTCGCTTTGTTGGCTTCAACCAATTTTTCGGTCGCCTGTGATAGTCGAGAAATTAAATTCTCTAGAAATATTCGATAGTAACTTAATTGGGTTTCGGTGGAGGCTTGTTCCATTAACGAGGCGCTTACGCTCATCAAGGAGACCTCGGAGTTGGCAACGATAGTTGCGTTGCGTGGCTGCTCGGCAAAAAAAGCGACCTCACCAAAGCAGTCGCCTTGTTTCATCGACCCGACAATATTTTCTTCTTTAACCACGTCGACGCCGCCACGAGTCAGGATGTAAAACGCCGTTTCCTTTTCGCCCTCTGTAATAATAATGTCACCTTGTTTGAAGTCTTTCCATTCGCTGGCGTTGACCAGTTCCGTAATTTGCTCGTCGCCAAACTCTTTGAAGAATGCCAAGAATCGCAGGGTTTTCCACTTCTCCTGCATGTCGATGCGTTCTCCCACGGTCCGCAGTCGGCCGAAGGCCTTGGCGAGGTCTTCAGCCAAGAGTTGGGCCGTTTCGTAGCGGCCATAAATGATCTTAGACATGCATTTCTGCACAATCGCGGCAACATGCTCAGGCACCTCGGGGTTAATTTCTGCAATCGGCGTGGGCTCAAGATTACTGATCCGATAAACCAGAGATTCGAGGCTGCGCGCTTTGTAAGGTGCTTTTCGGGTTAGCAGCGAATACATCACCGCGCCGAGTGAGTAGATGTCCGACTGCGCGACCAAACGCTTCTCCTCCGAGAGCTGCTCGGGTGGCATAAACATCGGTGAGCCTTGAACTTCTGCGGCTTGACCACCCAGGCCAAGATCGACGTGGGCAATGCTAAAGTCCATGATCTTAACCTGACCATCGTTGCTCAGCATGATATTGCCCGGTTTGATGTCGCGATGAATAATGCCTTCGCGGTGCACATAGTCGAGACCTTTGGCACACTGATAAATAACATCGACCACTTGACTCGGCGTCAGAGATTTTTTTCCAGAGACGTAATTTTGCAGTGTCTGACCATCGACCAGCTCCATCACGATATAATTCAAGTCACCTTCTTGGCCCGCATCGTAAACCCCGACGACTGACGGGTGATGCATCCGCCCAGCGCTATACACCTCGGAAAAAAAGGCTTCGCGTAATTTCTGTTTTTTCGCTTTGCTTCGACCTTCCGTCTGATGAGCCACTTTGATCGCAACCGAGCGCTGCACAAACGGATCGAAGGCTTCATAAACGAGGCCCATGGAACCCCGTCCTAAGCGTCGTTTAATGTCATATTTAGCAATTTTAGTCGGTCTTTTCCTGGCGGCCATATTCTCTAGTCTCGCAACGCTTGCACCAGGCGTTGATGAATATTATCGAAACCGCCATTGCTCATGATGACGATCTGATCTCCGGGTTGGCTTTCTTGCACTAGCTGCTCGATGATCTCTTGCGTGTCAGTTTTTATAAGCACTAAAGGTTTAGCAGATTCTGCTAATTCTGCCAAACTCCAGGATAAATCGGGTGGCTCGCTGAGCAACACTAAGTCGGCATCTTCCAGTGACTGACTCAGTTGCTTCGCATGAACGCCCATTTTCATCGTATTGGAGCGTATATCTAGCACCGCGATCAAGCGGCCGGCGGTTAAGGTCTTAAGCGCTTCTAAGGTCGCCGCTATTGCGGTTGGGTGATGGGCAAAATCATCGATTACTTTCACCCCGCGTATTTCAGCAATTAATTCCTGGCGCCTTTTGACGCCTTGAAATTTGGCTAAGGCATGCAGTGAGATGTCGATTGGCACCCCCGCATGTTGAGCTGCAATCACCGCGGCCACCGCATTGAGTTGATTGAACTGCCCGGCCTGAGCCAGTTTCAGCGGGAATTGGCGACCGCCGCTGCGGTCATGCAGCACCGCTTTTGAATCAAGGAAGAATGCGGCACTGGGTTCGACGCAAGAAAACCCCCGGCCTTCGCTCCAGCAACCCATCTGCAAAACTTCACGCACCGCGGTGTCGTCTTGATTACTGACGATGCAGGCGCTGGCGGGGAGGGTGCGAATCAAATGGTGAAACTGGCGTTGAATCGAGGCTAGATTGTCGAAGATATCGGCGTGATCAAACTCCAAATTATTGATGATTAGCGTGCGCGGATGGTAGTGAACAAATTTTGAACGCTTGTCGAACAAGGCAGAATCATATTCATCTGCCTCGATCACAAAAAACGGGTCAGACCCCAATCTTGCCGACTGCTCGAAGTTTTGGCTGACGCCGCCAATCAGATAGCCCGGATTCAAACCGGCTGACTGCAAAATCCAACTCAGCATACTGCTGGTGGTGGTTTTTCCGTGGGTGCCGGAAACCGCTAAAACCCAGCGTTTTTGCAGCACCTTCTCGTATAGCCATTGTGGCCCAGAAGTGTAGGGTAAACCGCGTTCTAATATGGCTTCAAACTGCAGGTTGCCTCGACTGATCGCGTTCCCAACGATAAAAATGTCGCAATCGTCGGGTAAGGTCTCAGCTTGATAACCTTCGTCAAGTTGAATTCCAGCTTGTTGCAGCTGGTCGCTCATTGGCGG
>CBDTWQ010000259.1:0-3480 GCA_965364115.1 uncultured Gammaproteobacteria bacterium
AAAATATCAAACCGGTGGCATTGCTTTGTATCGGGGTGAATCCAAATCAAGCGCCGTCAACCGAATAGATTACCGCGGATAATCGGCGCAGCCTGCTCGCTAGATCAAGTTTTGCCGGCGATAGCTCAGAATTATCAGCGTCACTAAACGTTCGACCAGCTCACTAAAGCGCCACCATTTTCAGTCGCTTTCAATCTCTAACTGATCAAGACATAACAAAAATCATACTTTGCTTCCTTCAAAATGATTTTTTTACAGCCCGTTTAACCGCTCCGGCAGTGAGCCAGCGATACCAGGGGCGCATTACAATCGGGGTTAGATACATCGGAATTTGATAGCAGGCAATCAACAGCAACACGGGTTGGCTCGCCACCAGCGCAATTGAAGTGAGGAAAAGAGCAATATTTCGATTCCCCGCGATGACGCCTAATGAGACTGCGTCCGCCGGGCGCCCTGCGGCGACAACCACCGCAGAAACCAGAAACTGTAAGCCAATATTTAAGCCGATCACTAGAACCAACGCCTCGATAATTCGCCCTGGGTCTGCAGCGGCTTCTCCGTGCACTGCCGCCATTAAACCGAAAACCACAACGCCGAGAATCAAGCTTGAGATACCGTCGATTATTTCGATTTCCTGGTCAAGAAAACGCGCCGGTAAAAATCGTCGAATCAGCAATGCAACAACGATCGCCGCGGCGATCACCCCAGCTAACCGCAGCGCGGATAGCAATGCCTTGTCAGAGGGGCCCAGTTCCGGGATGAAATAAAAAACCGGCAAAATCGTAAGCGGCAAGAGCAAAGTGCCGACGACTAGCATTCGCAAAGCGGCAGCGGCGTCAAAGCCGAGCAATGTGACGATATGTGGGCTTCCAGATACGGCAGGGGCCGCGAGCACCAAAACAACCGCCAGGTAAAGTGGATCGCTAATCCCGGTCCACCGTAATAGTGCTAGTGCGACTAACGGCATTGCGATCTGGAGCACGAGAATAACAACGAGGCTATTGCGGATGTCTGACAACGCCCCTAGCGCTCGAATCGGGTTAATTCGAACCGCCGCGGCAATCAACAAAGCGAAGATCAGAAACTCGATATGGGGTTCAACAAAACGCGCCAGGCGCTCGCTCAACAGACCAGCAACTAGGCAGGCAAGCAGTAAGACTCGTCCCTGCCGAGCGCAGAGTTTCAGTAAGCTAGCGATCTATCACTCCAGGCTTTGCAACCTCAGCCCGGCCTCAGCCCGGCCTAGAACGCATATTTTCGGGCAACCAGGTGGCCAGTTCTGGAAACCATATAAGGATAAAAACCATCAACACCATAATCCCAAACATCGGCAATGCCGCTCGCGCGATATAATTCATCTGGTGGTCGGTCATGCCCTGCATGACAAACAAATTGAAACCGATCGGCGGCGTTATTTGAGCCATTTCCACCACCACCACGATAAATATACCGAACCAAATCAAATCGATTCCGGCCTGTCTAATCATCGGCTCGACGACCGCCATGGTTAGCACAACCGACGATATACCGTCTAAAAACATGCCGATAACGATATAGAAGAACAGCAGCGCGATCAGCAATTCAAACCGAGACAAGTTGTGTGATGCAATCCATTCGGCCAGGGAACGTGGCAAACCGGTGAAGCCCATCGACAACGACAAGAAGGCGGCACCCATCAAAATTAGCGCAATCATCGCTGAAGTCCGAGTTGCGCCGAGTAAGCTTTGCTTGAACGATTCAAAGCTTAGCGAGCCCTGGGCGGCGGCGAGCCCGAGTGAGCCAATCACCCCAAATGCGGCCGCTTCAGTCGCCGTTGCAATACCCGAGTACATTGACCCTATTACTAGCATGACCAATAAAATCACCGGAATCAAAAGTCTGGATTCACGCAGTTTTTCGATAAAACTGAGTTTTTCTTCAGGCGGAGGCACTTGGTCTTTATTGATCATCGACCACAAAGCCACATAACCCATAAACATGCCGGCGAGAACGATTCCAGGAATAATCCCCGCGATAAAAAGCTTGGAGATCGACTCATTGATGGTAACGCCATAAACAATCAGCGTCAGTGATGGCGGAATCATCAGCCCTAAGGTCGCCGCACCAGTTAAGGTGCCGATGATCATCTTTTCCGGGTACTTTCTTTTGCGTAATTCAGGAATAGACATTTTACCCACGGTCGTCAGAGTGGCCGCCGATGAACCAGACACCGCCGCAAAAATTGTGCAACCGACGATATTGGTATGTATCAAACCACCCGGAAGACGCGACATCCAAGGCGCGAGACCTTTAAACATATCCTCTGATAATCGAGTTCGATAAAGGATTTCACCCATCCAGATAAATAACGGCAAGGCGGTCAATGTCCACGAGGACGAACTGGTCCAGATGGTGGTAATCATCGCGTCGCCTGCCGGACGGGTGGTGAATAGTTCCATCCCAACCAAGGCCACACCGAGCAAAGCCAAGCCCACCCATACGCCCGTGCCTAAAAACAGGAAAAGGACAAACACAAAAATAATGGTTAAATACAGATGATCCAATTCAGTCGGCCTCGATCGCTTTTAGTTTTTCGGATTCAATACCATGCTCGCCAAAAAATAGCATACGCAAAAAGTTATCCAAAAAAGCAATCGCTAGTAAAGTGGTGCCGATGCCCATCGCAATCTGCGGAATCCAAAGTGGGGTGGCATCTTGACCTTGGCTAATGTCGTTGATCGCGATCGAGACCTGCACCGCTTGCCAAGCATACCAAGCAAAATATCCAGAGAAGAATGTGGCCAAACCAAAGCACCAGATCTCGCCTAGCCGTTGAAAACGACCGAGCTTTGAAAGCAATAGAGTCACTCGAATATGCGCACCATGATTGAGTGCGTAGGCAAGCGAGAAAAAAGACGCGCCAGCCATACAGTAGCCGGCGTAAGAGGTCGAACCCGGTAACACATGCCCCGTCCATCGTGCCACCATTTGGGCCACGATAATCAGCAAGATAAGCACTAGAAAACCAGCACCAATCATACCCCCTGCGAGATATAGGGAATCTAGAAAACGCCTAACAAAACGACCCAAAAATTGCACCGAGCACCTCCCACCTGCTTGCGCTAATGGTTCAACCGAGTTTGCATTGGCTAAACCGAACGCTGGCGACTAATCAAGCCAAACAAGGGTGCTCGCTCAGAAACGAGCACCCCTAAGTTTTTACCGAGAAATGGTTCCTACCGACAGGCCGGCTTACATTTCACCAAAAGCTTTAATAATCGCTTGTCCACTCGCACCCGCAGCTTTACCCCATTCACTTGACATCGTAGTGCCAATTTTTTTCAGATCGCCTTTCAAGCGCGAACCAGGCGCGGTAACCGACATACCGTTGGCAGCAAGCTGAGTCAGATACCAACCGGTCAATTGCTCAGCACGGGCGGTGCCAGCAGCGCCGGCCAACATGGCCGATGATTTCAAACAATTTTGAGCCGAAGACGGAAG
>CBDTWQ010000260.1:0-3462 GCA_965364115.1 uncultured Gammaproteobacteria bacterium
CAACGAAGTATAGGTAAAAGGTTTGATTTTTCTGGACTTTCCTCACTTTTTAGACGCGTATCACATTTATCTCTGTCGCTGAATGAATAACCTTCAGCAATACCCGATAAACCCAAAATCTAGGTCTCTATTAGCCGATTGAGATGGTGACTAGATTAGTCGATTGAGATGATGACTAGATCGCCTTTTATCGCTTCAGAAACCAATTTCATCAGATCCCCATGAAACTGATTTAAATCACTGTCGTGCGGCATAACATCATTAATCGTGTCACTCAAAGAGGCCAAATGTGACTGACCCACGGTCACTCGGCCCAATTTTTCGAATTGCTCGGCAGTCAGCCCACCGCTGGCAATGAGCTCTATTGGTCCGGCCGGAACTAATTGATCATCAGCCTCCAAACAGATCGCCTGCATGCCAGACAGATATAGATCCGAAACGGGTCTCTCGCCCGTACCACCCTTGCCCGTATGACCCTGACCCTCGCCTGCGAAAATCCCCGCCGCCTTGCCAATACTGTTTTTCAGCACCTTATGAACTGCATTTCGCATCACTGGTAGGTAATCAGCTTGATAATAACCGCCAACACAACCAACCCCACGCGCAATCGAAATCAGTAGGTATGAAGTAAAAATCGAAGGCAGCAAACGACCCTCAGTGAGGCCGCGAATAATCTCCGCCGGGACAAACGGAATACTGAAAGCCTGTCCGCTATCACTAGTGCCAGTCAAGTTTACCCCAGAGCCTTGATCATTTTCTTCGACGAATAAAGAGACTTTCCGCCCTTTTGAATCCACACCCCAAAAGAACATAGTTCCCAACCCGCTTGCGGTTACCGACGGTGGTGGCGATTCGAGATCGAGTTTTTGATTAACTTGCTTTGAGACATCGGTGTATTGCCAACACCCCCGCTGACCATTCAGCTCGTCGATCAACTGCTTTCGCAGATCGGGGTCAAAAAGTAGCTGGTGACAAATTGTCGTCTTGTCGAGCAAGTCTTTCTGCAACAAGCGACTGGCTATCAGCTCCAGCTCGACATAAACCAATTCCGACTGATCGCTCGAATCTTGAAACAAGCGTTTCCACAGGCTGTGATTAGCCAAGGTTGCCTGCATGCTATGACGAGTGAAGGTTGAGTCGATTTTTTCGAAATCTTGTAAAGCCAGCTTCAATGCAGCTTCCAGTGAAGGCGCCAAAACACCCGCGTCAGCCAACTTACTAACCCTGCCACCAGCGCGTTGCAACATTTCAGCGGTGAACGGGCCGACAACGCTGACCAACTTTCTTTTGAAACTATCAGGAAATATGGGTAGTTTTATTAAATCATTTCGTCCATCACCATTATCGCCCGCATAAACTAGCAGGCCACGCGGATAGGTAAGATTGTTCATTGGCACACTACCGCAGGCCAGCACTGGAACCGTCGCACTCGGCTCGCCACTCATCCGCTTACGCATCGAAAAAAGCAGATTGGTTTGGGTCGATTGAGCAAAAGTGTCGAGCCCATGATGATTGGCAGTTAGAACTTGTGGACGATCTCGAAGGTCAGCACCCATTGCAGCGGCAATATCCGGCCCAAGGATGGTATCCGTATAACTAACCATTTCGGCAACAAAGTCTTGATCGCTCTGAAAACTGGTTGCATTGGATTGACCGATCCGAGCAACATGATCCGACAACCGGGTGTCTTGATGGCTCGCCAACAATGCCTCGACCGCCGGTAATTTATCTCTGATGCGACGCAAGATGACGTCGAGCGCTTCGCTTGAAGTCTGTGTATTAGTCAGATGTGGCTGGTTTTTGATCTTCTGTTGCTCCTGTGATTTCTTCCGAACCTTCACGATGTTTGATCACAAACAAGGCGAGCACAATGATCGCACCCAAATAGGTATATCCGAGTGTATTGACGGCTTCAGTCAAACTGCTAGACAACAACACCCAACCAAAAATTATCGGGCCGACCACTTGGCCGATTCGACTGATCGACCTAAAAATTCCGAGCGCCGTTCCCTCGCCCAAATCTCGAGATGACTTAAGCTCTAAAATCATCGTGCTTTGGGAGCTTAGTACAAAACTGCTCGACAAACCGAGGAGGAACACTGAAACCAACATCGACGCAATACCCAAGTCTGCATTGAAGCTAACAAACGCGAGCCCGCCCAACACGCCACCCCCGAGCAAATAATATTTCTTTTGTTTTGATCGATCGATGAAGCGACCGATCATAGGACCAAAATAGACCAGACAAACGCCGTATAAAATCAGCACCTGACCAATAGTCGAATCGCGAGTGCCAATTTGATTTAAGTAGACCGGCGCAAAAAAGTGAATAAATCCGGCGACTGCGATGGATGCTGGCAAGCTACTCAATACATTGAGCGCAATGAATAAAGGGTTGCCGATGAACTTCAGCAGTGGTCCTAGCCTGATTGCTTGTTTCGATTTTTCGGCGCTTGGGTTGAGGTTTCGCGACAATGAAATAGCGCTTCGTAGAAAAGTAGCCGAAAAAATCACTAAGACTATAATGATAAAGAAGCCGAACAAAAAGACTTTCTCATAACCAAATCTTTCCGCCAGAATGGCGCCTGCCGCTGCACCACAGATACTGCCCGAATATAAACCCGCGAATAGGTTGGAAAACCCGCTGGCTCGTCCGTTAACGCCGCAATAGTTGATTATCAAACCCTGAGCCGACATTAAGGTCAAACCATAACCAACGCCAACCAGCGCTCTCGACAGAATAAAAAATAGCGCATCGTTAGCCACCCACGAAGATAAAGTGCCCAGCCCAACTACCAGCAACCCGACGAAAAAAGGCTCATGCCAGCCACGTCGATCCATCCAGACACCGGCCACCAAAAGAAAAATGCCAACGCATAGAAACTCAGCCGATATTGGCAACCCCAGCACGATATCTCGCGACATACCGAAGAGTTCGGCATCCAGTGACTGCATGTGTAGAGGCACAAAAGACAAAGAGAGATCGATTGCAATCAGAAAGAGAAAAATTGAGGGCCGAACAAAGCCCAACTCATAGCTGGCCCCATCCTGCTTTTGCACATTTTTCCTGGTTAGCAAATGCAGATATAGCAACAGCAACTCGACCATTGCCAGTGCCGAGACAAACAGAATGGTAATGCCATCGATCAGCATCGATATCGAGTTTCTGAAGATGTCCGCCTTGGAAATCGTAATCCTTGCAATTAGGCCAACATCTTTGTCAGTTGCGAGATCCGATAACGAACCTAAAACCAGAAATTGTTGATCTGGCAAGTGACCTATGACCAGTGTTTGGGCCGTTAACTGCAATATTGAAACAATATTCCGGTCCGGCGCGAGTTTAACCAGAGATGTCTTTTGTGGGTTAAACAGTTCGACCGATTCAAAATTATCAAACCTTGAAAATGATTCAGCGAAAACTAGTTGCTGATTTTCAACCATCCTTTCAGGTTCAAGCACAAG
>CBDTWQ010000261.1:0-3457 GCA_965364115.1 uncultured Gammaproteobacteria bacterium
CTAGTCACGAATCCAAAATTTAATAAATTTTTGACTTTCCTTTCGGTCAGGAATTTCACGACCGAGATATTTTACCAATTCATCTATGTCATTTGTTTTAGACGAATAGTGTTGCATTAATGGACCCGCCATCGGACCAATATAATGCGCAAAATCAGCTCCCATACGATCGACTTCATCATCATTTAAAGGCCGAGAACCGGCGTCGTTTTTAACCGTTTCAGGCCACTTTTGGCCGATTCGCGCTCTTCTAAATTCGCTCATCTGCTCCCAACGCCTGATAAATTTTTCTTGTTCTTCCTGTTCAGGAATTTCCTTCGATATCTCGACAGCCAAATTATGCGCCGAAGCACTAGTGGACTCGTGTTCTTCCATAATGACGGTTGCAATCGGGCCCATGAAATCAGATAACAGGGCGACCATTGAATCGAGCTCACCATCACTCGCTGGATACTTTTCAACTGGAATGCGCCGTTCCACGGTAGCACGACGCCTAATCGGCCTAGTTTTTTGCTGCAGTTGTGAAACTGCCTTTTTGATCGATTGCATAAACTCAAGCACACTCTGGTAACGCTTTCTTGGATCTACCTGAAGCCCTTTGAGCAACACTGAGATTAACGATTTCGGATAATGAACGTTGTAATCGATGCGATTGCCAGGTGGCATGTTAACGATTACTGGCAATTTAGCGCTGGGAATATTGGAACTCTTTGGCATCAGCCGCAACAGTTCAAGAAACAACCGGGCCACCGAGAAAATGTCGGCTCGAGCATCAGCTTTCAAACCCATCCGAAGTTCAGGGGCCATGTATCGCGGTGTGCCGATAAAATGCCCAATCATGGTCAAGTCTGGGCCTTCCGTGATTCGAGCCATGCCAAAATCGGCCAGCTTGACTCGACCGCCCTCTTTCAACAACAACACGTTAGACGCTTTAACATCTCGGTGAACAATGTTGAACCGATGCGCGGCATGCAGAGCTTTAAGCAATTGGGAGATGATGGTTAGGCTTCGGCGTAAACTAATCCCTCGTTTGTGTTTAAGCCGATGCCGAATCAACCGATGCACCGAAACTCCGTCGACAAACTCCATCACGATATATGGTTCAGTTTTATGCCGACCATATTCAAGCACGGTAACGATGTTGGAATGCATACACTTGGCAGCCGAAATCGCCTCTCGCTTGAAGCGGGTTAGCAATTCCTCGCCCATCTTTCCACTCACCAAGTGAGGGTGCAGTATTTTAATTGCAACTCGTCGCTCGATGTCAGGGTCATAGCCCTCATAGACAATACCAGTGCCGCCTTCGCCTAGCCGCGATCTGATTTCGTATTTGCCTATTTTCTTTGGCATCTCATCCATGTCGACTAACTCACCCTCTCGTCAATCAGCGCCAGCAAATCGCTTAGCTTGCTGAAAAAAATCGAGCTGGGGGGTGGTTTCATGGGCTGACACATAGTGTTTCATAAATTCTCGTAGTACCTGAGAAGCCGGCAAATCGCGTTCCTTACAGGTATCTAAAAACTTTTTATGCAATTTCGGTTCAATACGAATGCGAAGTGCGGCTGTTTTTATCATTGTGTTGCCATTGGATACACAAATTTCGTAATCATTATAAGGATTTGAGCCGCACTGCTCAACTCCTTTTCCGTTGTCTTTACACTGGATTGATTCAAAATAACTGAGCCACCGTTCGCATCAGGCTGCCCTCACAGTCAATTCTTAACCGGCTTTTCTCGCTGCTTTAAAGACAATCAAAAACTAAACAAGGGAAGAGGCAAGCGGCTTTGCGCCACTTGCCCCATAAGCATCAGCCTAGATTATTGGCCGGTTTGGCAAGTCGTGCTGAATGGGCGAAACGTGACCAACCGAACAGCAGTCGAATCAGCACTATAAACGCGAGCAATGGCCCACTATCACCCGCATGAATCGAAAATCCATGATCGAAATCATCCGTATCCCGATTCAAATCTTCCAGCATTAAGACTTTATCCGAAGAAAAAACATCGATCACATGGCTTGCCACCATAAACGCGTGATCGATGCTGTAGATTTCGATCAATACATCATAGTGGCCGGGCCTATAGCCTTCGAGAAGTTCTGTTTCAACCTCATAGGCATCGTCAACCGTATCACCGGTAAGCTCGAACAAATCAGTGGTGTAATACTGACTCCATGCCCCACCTTCACGGCTGAGATAAAGCTTGGCGTAGGCCCAGGCCTTATCCACGCTCACGTCGGCATCAAAGTTAACCGTGACCGCGTGGTGATATCCATCGCCGTCAAAGTCAGCATTTGCGAAGACGTTGGCTGAATATATCTCAAACAACTGGTCGTGCCGATTGGCCAACCCAGACAATGCTTGAGCATTGGATGACGCTGCATAATTCTCGGAGACAAGCGGTTTGAGCTTACTGATTGGACTGACCAGGCGCATTTGTATCGCCAGGTCAGTCTCGTGATCAAGAAGTCGCTTCGCTGCCGAACGACTGCTTTGCCACTCCTCGGCAATCGCCTGGTTACTAACGGCTAAGGACCCGAATATAAAGCCTATCGCGATGATTAGTTTCATAGCCGCTTACCTATTGTTGTGGCGGCGTTTAGGCTGATATTGGCCACCTTGACTATGAGTTTTGCGCCGATACTGCTTACTGCGCTGATTGCCGCGATCGTGGCTATACCGTTTGCCATGCTTCTTGCCATGCTGTTTGCCCCGGTATTGACCGTACTTCTTGCCGTGATAGTGGCCGTGGTGCTTGCTATGCTGGTGGCCATGCGAATAATGTTTACGCCGGTGGCTGTAGCGATGGTTTTGATCTAACAGCGCGTTTAACGCGATAAAGGTGACAACCGGTGCGATCCAATCATTGTTATGTTGCGCTTTGGCCGATGCGCTAAATAGCGATACGGATAAAAGCCCGATTACTAAGGGTAAGTACAGCTTCATTTTTTTGCTCTGTGACATCTCGTTCTCCAAGTTCCTAACTATGTGAGCGAGACTTTAACCAAGCAAGGCTGAACCGAAACTGAACAAAACGTAAATTGCGTCAATAAAACGCATCTTTGTGTAACAAGTGAGGCTGATTTATACAATTACGCATGAAAAGCATTCAAATCGAGGCAGAAACTCTAGCGCCAGGAAAAATAGTCTGCGTTGGCCGCAACTACCTTGAGCATATTCGCGAATTAGGCAATGAAACCCCGGCAACAATGGTTATTTTCAACAAGCCTAATTCTGCCATTTCGGACCGCTTGCGAGCGTTTATTGAGGAACCTTTGCACTACTGAGGGCGAGATCTGTTTTTTGGTGCGCGATGGCAAGCTGCATGCCGTTGGTTTTGGGCTCGACCTAACCCGCCGAGAATTACAGTCGCAGTTAAAATCCAAAGGATTGCCATGGGAACGCGCCAAAGCTTTCGACGGCGCGGCTTGTTTCAGCAATTTCGTCAAACTCGACAAG
>CBDTWQ010000262.1:0-3457 GCA_965364115.1 uncultured Gammaproteobacteria bacterium
ACATCGTTAGCCGTAAACGGCCTTGGCGCCGCTCACTTCAATGCATTCGCCGCAGATATAGCGAGCTTCATTTGAGGCGAGAAAGGCAATCACATCGGCGATTTCTGAGGGTTCGGCGACATGACCTAGTGGAACCGTCTTGCCGAGTGACTCAATCGCACTGTCGGGATCGATGCCGCGACGGATGAAGCCGCTGCGTAACATTGGGGTGTTGACCTCATTAGGGCAGACTGCATTGACTCGAATCCCGTCTGCGGCGTGATCGCGCCCTAGATTTCGAGTCAATGCCGCCAGTGCACCTTTGCTAGTGCAGTAGGCTAGGTGGCCTGGCCCGGGGTAAATTCCCCAAGTCGAAGAAGTGTTGACGATCGCGCCGCCACCGGCGGTTTGCATCTTTGGAATGGCCGCGCGGCAGAGGAAAAAAACCGCCGTGAGATTGATATCCAGCGCGCTGAACCACATTTCGTCGCTGGTCTCAAGAATAGTGCCGCGCGGGATAGTGCCGGCGTTATTAATTAAAATATCGATTCCACCCATCGCGTCAACAGCCGTCGCGATCAAGATTTCGCAAGTGTCACGCTGCCGAAGATCACCCGCTAGATATTGGTTAGGCAATCCGCGAGCTTTTAGAGTTTCACTGAATTCAGCGCACTTGGCAGGGTCGAGGTCGGTAAAAAACACTTGGCCGCCCTCGCGCGCGAACAATTCCACCAGCGCTTGGCCGATGCCGCCAACGCCGCCAGTGATGACGATCTTTTTGTCGGAGAATCGCACGATTATTCGAATCTTTGGGGACTGAACGGAGCGATATTGTGGCTCGGCTTCTCACCATTTGCCAGTTCTGCGATTAACTTGCCGGTGATGCCTGAAAGCGTCAGCCCCAAATGGTGATGGCCGAAAGCGAAGAGAATTTGCTCGGAATCGGTGCTGAAGCCAATCACCGGCAGCGCATCGGGGCAAGTGGGGCGAAAACCCAACCACTCCTGATCGGGCGGTTGCGATAGTTCGAACATCTGATTGGCCTTGCGCGTGAGGTAGTCGATCATTCGCGGATTGGCGGGCTTATCGAGTCCGGCGATCTCGACGGTTCCAGCCAGCCGTAAGCCTTGGTTCATCGGTGTTGCGTAAAATCCGGCATGATGCCAACTGACCGGCCGGTTAACGAGATGCTGCAGGTTGCTGTATTGAATATGGTAGCCACGTTCGGTGTCCAGGGGAATCTGCCGCATACGCAAACCATCAATCGTCTTCGACCAAGCGCCCGCAGCCACCACCAGGCGTTGCGCTGTCACGGTTTGTTGGTTGTCGAGTTTTACCTTGACCGAGTCCGAATCATGCTCGACTTCAATCACTTTGTGTTGTAACCATTGCCCCTGATTCTGCTGCAGGCAATCGACGTAACGTTGGCAGAGTTGCTGGGGGTTCAGCAGATGACTGATGCCGTTGAACAACAGGCCGTGTTGGAACGATTTTTTTAAACCCGGCTCCAGTTTTTTAATCGCTGCCGCATCCAGTTCGATGAAATCAGCGCCTTGATCTCGGCGCGCCTGATTGGCGGGTTTGGCCGCGTCAAACTGTTGCTGATTCTCGTAGACATGGATGAAATCTTGTTGGCAAAGCAGATCTCGTGCGCTTGCCATGTCGAGCAAAGGGTCCAAGCCAGCGTAGGTTTTTGCTAGCAGACCCCCGAGCAGGCTGATGATACGGTCGACTTCTCGGCCCCGGCAGTGCTTGAGAAAGCTCAGCATCCATCGTGGATTAGCCAGCGCGTAGCCTAAATCGAGCTGGAGCGGGCTATCCGCTGAGAGCAAAAGCTTAGGCAACTGACGAAACAAACCGGGGCTGTTAACCGGCACGCAGCCATATTCTGCGATAGTGCAGGCGTTGCCGAAAGAGGTTGCGGTGCCCGGCTGCTTAGGGTCAATCAGGGTCACGCTGAAACCTTTACGCTGCAGCCACAAGGCGCAGCTGCAACCGACTAAGCCGGCACCGATCACGATTGCGGTTTTGTTTAGGGTTTCCATCAGCGCACCATTATACTGAGGCTCTTATTACAGTTCAGCAAATCTGGAGAAATTAATGAATGTGCTCAAACCTCGGCTTGCGGTTCCATCACTCGATATCGAGACCCTTAATGGCCCTTGGTCGTTGGCGGAGCAAGCGCCTGATAATTTCATCATGATGGTTTTTTATCGTGGCCTGCACTGTCCGATTTGCAGTAAATATATGGGTGAATTGAATAAATTGGCGGGTGAATTTGCTAGCATTGGAGTGTCGATTCTAGGCTTGAGCAGCGACAGCCGTGAAAGAGCTTCGCAAGCCCAGCAGGAATGGGGCTTGGATGATCTGGAAATAGGTTATGACCTCTCGGTTGAGCTGGCCCAGGATTGGGGTTTACATCGCTCAGCCGGGCGCGGCAAAACTTCGATTGGAATTGAAGAGCCGGACGAATTCAGTGAGCCGGGTTTGTTTATAGTGAGTCCTGATTTCACTCTTTACTGGTCGCAGATCAGTACCATGCCGTTTGCGCGCCCGCATTTTCGCGAAATTATTGGCGCCTTGAAGTTTAGTCTGGAAAATGAATATCCAGCTAGAGGCGAGCTGAGCTAAATCGCTCCTAGTTTGCTCATTATTGGCACATTGCTGATCGTCAATAGAATTAGAAGCTCTGAACGGCATAGTTCTAAGGTTTTTTGCTTTGGGCCAATTAATCACCGTTCAGGAAATGCATTCAGGTTGGTGCAACAACGCTGAGGCATAAACCAGAAGGGTCATAGCAATTGATCAATTGAGGTGGTTACGGAAGTGAAGGTGTTGCGGCGATATTGGGTCGGTTAGCTCTAGGATAGAGCAAAACAGTTAGAAATTAATGTTTAAGCCTAACGAGAATAAACCAGAACTATGGCCCACCTCGTCTAAGGCGAGGCCGACTCCTGTGAGGAAATCCATGCTAGTTTCACGTACTGTATAGTCGGCATAAACAGACACTCTGTGACCCATCGAGAATTTCAAACCCACGCCATAATCAAATCCGGACATGATTTGAGTGCGGACAGAATTATTGGTTGTGTTGGTATAAGTCGATTCCCAAGCAGTCAGGCCCACGCGAAAATATAACGGCGCGCCAATAGTGCCATAAACCCCAAGTGAAGGGCTCGCTTCCAAAATATTAAGGTCACCATTGCTGTCGAGGACTTCGTCTTGACCTCCACTCTTCAATTCAAAGCCATAACTACTATCATCACCAATTTCAGCGCCGTAGCGTAAACGCAATGTTTGAAAGGAATATTTCTCGTCTGAACCGACAAACTTAAGCGAGACGTCTACCGCGACCACGTCTAGGCCGATGATAGTTAGCTTTTCCGAAATGGCAGATGAATTACTGCCATAGATTGACGAACTGCGGTAGACAGTTGAGTCTCTGTAGATTGATGACGCGCTGAAGGCACTGGGTGCA
>CBDTWQ010000263.1:0-3444 GCA_965364115.1 uncultured Gammaproteobacteria bacterium
TTTCGTATTGATGGAGTGATGCATCAAGTTTATGAAATACCGGCCAACATCACCTCCGCGGTTGTCAGCCGATTTAAGATCATGGGTCGTCTCGATGTTGCTGAGAAACGTAAACCACAGGATGGTCGAATCAAAACGCTTTCACCCAACGGGGTCGAGATCGAGCTAAGACTGTCGAGTATGCCGACCGCATTCGGTGAGAAGCTGGTGCTGCGGATATTTGATCCAGAGGTCTTGGTTAAAGATTTTTCAGCCTTAGGTCTTGAAAAATCCGAGTCCAGAATCTGGAATCATATGATCGAGCAACCTCATGGAATTATACTCGTCACGGGGCCAACCGGATCGGGTAAAACCACAACTTTGTATACCAGTTTGAAGTTTCTCGCTAAGCCAGAGGTTAATGTCTGCACTGTAGAAGACCCGATCGAACTGGTAGAACCCAGTTTCAATCAGATGCAGGTGCACCAAAAAATCGGCCTTGATTTTGCCAGCGGTGTTAAAACCCTGCTACGTCAAGATCCGGATATTATTATGGTCGGCGAAATTCGTGATCGTGAAACTGCGGAAATGGCGGTGCAAGCTGCTCTGACTGGTCATTTGGTGCTCTCGACGCTGCACACTAATGATGCGCCTTCGGCGATTGCGCGGCTGACCGAAGTGGGTGTGCCACCTTATCTGATTAGCGCCACACTGATAGGGGTGGTCGCGCAGCGCCTAGTGCGAACCCTTTGTCCGCATTGCAAGCAGCCAGCCGATGTCAAAGCGTCTGACTGGGAAGCGTTGATCAAGCCTTGGAAGACCGCTGCGCCAAAAAAGGTGGCTGTTGCCAAGGGGTGTCTTGAGTGTCGTAACACGGGGTTTATTGGGCGAATTGGGATTTATGAAATGATGCCAATCAGCGATGAGCTGAAACCCGAAATTTCAAGCCAATTTGATTTGGGCAAATTCAGAAAAACAGCGATTCGAAATGGCATGAAGCCACTTAATTTAGCGGGTGCACAGAAAGTTGCGCGCGGCATCACGACTATCGGGGAAGTGCTGAAAGTGGCACCTCCGCGATACGATGGTTAGGTTCTTAATCAACCGAGTCATGCTTGGAGTATTGAGCCTCGGGTTGATTGCCTGTGAGCAAGATAGACAGACTCCAGAGGAACAGATTAAATCCTTGATAGAAGTGGCGATTGATGCCGCTGAAAATCGTGATCTTGGCGATCTTATGCAGCATCTGCGGCCCGACTACCTCGATCAGAGAGGCCATCAAAAAGCACAAATGGAAAAGCTGTTGCAGTTATATTTCTTCCGCCATAAACGCATTTATATTTGGAGCAAGGTTAAACAAATAGAGCTGCTTTCAGCGAACCAAGCCAATGCCGTTCTCTATTTAGCGATGGCTAACAACGCAATTACCGACACATCTATGCTCGCCGGCGTGCGCGCTAGTATTTATGAAGTGAAGCTGAATCTGGTTAAAGATGATCGATGGCGCGTGCAACGCTCTAGTTGGCACCCCACCAATCTAACCGAAGTTAACTGATTGAAGCCGATCGGTGGTTTTATCGCACGGTCGCTAGTCGCAGGTCCTATTGGTGGTCGTGGCTACCTGGTTGACTTCGAGGAATTCGTTAGCTTGCCTGTTAGCGACTATTGTCGGTACCAACTCACCCTCAGGGCCTTAAAAATTTTATTTGGATAGGTGTTTTTCCCCAGACTGCCGTTGTAGCGCGCTAGTGCTCGAGTGAGGTTGTCAGGCTCCATATCGATGTAGTAGCGTAAAATAGTGCAGCCCATGCGCAGGTTGGTTCGAATTTTGAATAAGTTCTTGTCAGAGATGCCGATTTCGTCTAGCCAGAAAGGCATGACTTGCATCAAGCCTCGTGCACCAGATACAGAGATCGCAAACTGATCGAAGTGACTTTCAACTTCGATTAAAGCCAGCACCAATTCGGGGTCAAGGTTAGCCCGTCGAGCTTCGTAGTGAATCCGCTTTAGGATTTCAATTCGTGTCTTAGTGTTCGGAACGAACCTCTCCAATCGCTGGGTCATGTCAAGCAGCCAAACCTGAGCCGCAAATTGATCTTCAAAACCCGAGTCTTCGAGGATGGCTTGTTTTAGCAGAAGTCGCAGTTCGGCGTTATCACGCGACGTATCGGCGGCGGACGAAACTTGAGTCGCTGTTAAAATCCACAGCGCCAGTAAGAGTAGAGCAAGATGTTTAAGTAGCATGTGAGCGGAGTTTAAGCGAAAATTTTATCGACAAATACGGATAATTCAGACAGCGGAAACTCTGACGCTTTGTCATCACGGCGCCCCTTGTACTCGAATTGCTCGGCATTCAAACCGCGTTGGCTTAGCACAATTCGATGAGGAACCCCGATTAATTCCATATCAGAAAACATTGCGCCCGGTCGCAAGACCCGATCATCAAGCAACACTTCGATGCCTTTGGATTGACAATCTTCATATAGACGGTCGGTCGCTTGCCTAACCTCTTCCGCTTTGTGATAGTTGATCGGACAGATTGCCAGCTGAAAAGGGGCGATGCTGTCTGGCCAGAGTATGCCATTGCTGTCGTTGTTCTGCTCTATCGCAGCAGCTACGACTCGCGTCACACCGATACCATAGCAACCCATATAAGGAAGCACCGCCTTGCCCTGCTCATCGAGCACCGTCGCTTGCATCGCTTTCGAGTATTTTTGTCCCAGCTGGAAAATATGCCCTACCTCGATGCCCCGCAGAATCTTCAGTTTTCCTTTGCCATCGGGACTAAGGTCGCCATCGACCACATTGCGAAGGTCAACTACATCGGGATGATCGCAATCGCGTTCCCAATTGACGTTAATATGGTGGTGGTCGGGTTGATTTGCGCCACAAACGAAGTTGCCGATGATAGCCGCATCTTGATCGACATAGGTTTTGATGCCAAGGCCCACTGGGCCGATAGAACCAATCTCTAGGCCAAGAGCTTCTTTGATTCGTTCTGCACTGGCAAGCCGCAGAGGTTGTGACACGCCCGCGAGCTTTTCAGCCTTAAGTGGGTTAAGTTCATGATCACCTCGCAGCACCAGCGCTACTGCAGCGCCATCTTCACCCTCGGCAATCAGGGTCTTTAAACATTGGCTTGGATCAATTCCTAGGCCTTCGGCGAGTGCTTTGATGGTGTGCATTTTCGGGGTTTCTACAGTTTCCATCGAAGCGCCAGCTGCTGGCCGTGTGCGGTTGTTTACGACCACCGTGGTTGCTTCAACGTTGGCCGCGTAGTTTCCTTGATCCGAAAAAGCGATCGCATCTTCACCTGAATCAGCGAGTACGTGAAATTCCTGTGAGGCGCTGCCGCCGATTGCTCCTGAATCTGCCTTTACCGCACGGTAGTCGAGGCCAAAGCGATCGAAGATTTTGACGTAAGCCTGATACATATTGTCATATGATTGCTGCATTCCTGCCGGG
>CBDTWQ010000264.1:0-3444 GCA_965364115.1 uncultured Gammaproteobacteria bacterium
TTTTCATTCTGGATCCAATCTTGTAATGAGTGCGTCTTGATTCAAACCAAAACTTATCAGCACTATGGTTTGCAAGGAATTCTTGGAATTATAGAGACTGGAAATGCGTTCCAAATTATATGTGTAATTAATTCTAGATATCTTACTTAAGCCATTGATAATAATAATATAGATTCGCCAATTTTCCACTCTTTTTACAAAAGACGTGATCTTAGTCTGACGTGCCACGGAGAGCGGCTCTGAAAAGTCCGTTGGAACCTCGTCATGGTAATTTATGTTTCGTGACGAAATTCGCTTAACTACCCAAGCAATAAAAATGCTAAAAGAGCTAAAAGAGCTGAAGCGATCAGTGCCGCAGAAACACCGATCCAGACAACGGGTGGGATTTGCATTTTCGGCTCGCTTTCAATTGAAAGGCTATTTTGGGTTATCGCCGTAACCTTTTTGAGATCCGTCTCATTGATCTTTCCTTTGCACTGAATTTTTTTTAATAGTTGGCCGCGTGCTTCGACATATTGCTCACGAGAAATTAAGTCGCTGCAGTAAGTTTTCGCCAGCAGTCGAAAGGCTGAAAGTGGACGGTCCATTAGTTCTGAGATTGCGCGTTGATCTGTTGATTTAGACTAATCAAGCGAGAGTCGTTTGGAAAATATTTCAACCCAGTGGTGATATAGGTTGAAGCTGCGACATAGTTTTGTTGAATCAGCAAGGCTTCAGTCTCTATCAAGTAAAGATCAGCTAAGGCTTTGTTTTTCAGCAAAATATGGTTAGGGTCGACTCGCTGAATCAGCGGCAGAACGGTGGTGATGTCTTCTTTTCTGGGTGATTTAACTAAGCGCTTTTCGTCAACATATCGATTATAAAGAGCGGTCAAACTGCTAAGGAGGCGATCTCGCTGCTGTTGAATCTGCCGCTCGGTAGTCGACAGCGCGACAGAGTCGGGGAAATGTTTCTTTGCCTGCGCAAGCAAGTCGAGCGCTTGAGGGTAATCGTATAGACCGTCTTTAGGCCGGAATACGGCGCGAATCCGTTCCTGATAAAAGGTAATGATCTCGCGTCTTAGACCGACCGAAATGATCTTCTGTTGCTCCTTTTCCATTTGATCCAGGCTCCAAATGGTTTCGATCATTAAAACTTTGTCACCATCTTTAATTTTCTGGATTTTTTCTTGAATCTCTAACCCTTCGCGATATTCCGAAAATGGCTTGTAGCCGATGCCAATTGCAATGAATAGGGCGCAAACTGCGCCGATAGCGATCGCTTTCGTGTTTGATTTTTGAGATCGCATGCCATCTGAAAACTCTTCTACCGTTTCAATCCGATTGTTGCGCGTGACATCCAAGGCTCTCATCAAGGTTCTTTGCTGGCGACGATCTAATCCCTTAATTGGTTTTGGCTTGATCCCCAGTTCTTTGATTTTAGGTGAGGCGACTTTGTTGTAGGGGTGTTTACCGGCGGCCAATAGTTGATAGGCAACACAGGCTAAACCGTAAATATCATCTCTCGGATCAGGATTCATGCCTGCGAACATCTCTGGCGTTGCGTAGGCGGGCGTAATCGCGCTCAGCTTTGCCGGGTCAAACATCGTGTTCTCACGTTCCTCATCGGTTTGTGTGCTGGCACGCGCGATGCCAAAATCAAGCAGCTTGACGTGGCCGTCGTGTAGTAAAAAACAATTGCCCGGTTTGAAATCAGAATGGATTAGATTTTTCTTGTGCGCGTAAGCGAGACCTTCACTCAGTTCGGTAATGATGTGCAAGGCTTGATTAATCTTCAGTGGCCGCTTGCTGATTTCCTTGATCAGCTGATTGATTGGTTTACCCTTTAAGTATTCCATCGTCATGAAAACGGTGTTGCCGTCGCGATCGAAATCATAAACCGTCGCAATGTTAGGGTGAGCTAATCGCTGTGCTTTGCTGGCTTCGCGTTGCAACGCGATAAATGAACCAGAATATTTTTTGAAGGCGTCGGTTAAGACCTTGATTGCAACATAAGGGTCTTTGTCTTGGGCCTCTACCTTGAGTAAGTCCTTTGCCTTGAATACCACGCCCATGCCACCTTGGCCTAGTTTCTCAAGCAACACGAATCGCTCTTTCAGAGTGACCCCTGGCCCTAAGTTTTCGTGTCGATTCGAGCGATGAGGTTTTTCGACAATTTTCGGACTAAGTGAAGGTGTGTCGTCAAATTCAGAAGTTTCAGTCGAGCCCGAAGGTGGCGGCACCATTGGATCAACGCTTACAATTACGGTTTTATCTGCACCGTCTTCATCACCGAGGTCCCCGAGGTCACCGGTGATGTCGGTTAAATGAAGGGTTTGATCTTCTACAAAGTGTGAGAAATCAGGGTCTTGTATGGCGCCGAGAGTTGCCTGAATGTTGATTCTCGAAATTAGATGTGAGACCTCTGTAAAGCCATTGGAATCTATTTTCTCTTTACTAAAGAGAGTTTGCAGGTGACTTTGTGCCTCGGCGTGTCCCTCAGGCGCAGCGATAAACACGGTGGTTAAACCTTGCTCCAGGTCGGAAAGATTGAGTTCCCCTGCAACATAGTTGTTAATCAAGGTTTCACATGCGTCAGGCATTATCTTCCTTACTACGAATCATGAGGGTAATGATGGAAGTGTTGTCGGTGCCCCCAGCATCAAGCGAAAATGCCAGTAAGGTTTCCGAGAGTCCTTTCATATCTTGGGAGAAATCGCCGACCGTGGCAGCAATTTCAGTTTCTTTAAGATCTTTGTATAAACCGTCGGAACATGCGATATAAATATCGCCATCCTCCATATCAAAATAATCGAAGTCGATTCTTAGATGTTCCTCGATGCCGATCGCCTTTAGAACAACATTCGAGGCAGGATGGGATTCGGCTTCATCAGCGCGAATTTTTCCCATTTTCACCAATTCCTCTACAAAGCTGTGGTCTTCGGTTAAACGCTCGAGCTTATTCTGCCGATAGCGATATAGCCGGCTGTCACCTGCCCAAAATGTGAACAGGTAGTGGTCCCAAACGTAGACGCAGACCACGGTACTGCCGATGGTCGAATTCCGCCCCAGCGCGCGGGATTTATTGCGGATCATCGCGTTCGAGCGCAAAAGATTTTCTTCCAGCAACAGAATATTGGCATCGAGCGAGGCCTGCTGTTCGAATTGAGCCAAGTTTTCAGTGATGGTTTGACTCGCAAAATCACCCGCCTGATGCCCACCCATGCCATCGGCAACGGTCCAGATACTTTGATCTGCGTTAACGAGGATTGAATCTTCGTTTTTCATCCTGACATGACCCGTATGAGAGACTCCATAGCTCTGGATCTCGAAGCGGGCAGGGAGGTTCAGGTCTTTATCGCCTATTTCGGCAGCCAAAGTGAGCCTCTTGGTTGTTGGTCATTTGATTTCATTAACGCCAATAATAGTAAAGATATTGCGAATTGGTATCTTCAAGTTGAAGAAA
>CBDTWQ010000265.1:0-3440 GCA_965364115.1 uncultured Gammaproteobacteria bacterium
GGGCAGGATAACTTTCGTTGGATTGGCGGCAGTGATGAAAGCGGTATCTGGCTGCGCGAACAAGCCAAGCTGCTCGAGCTCAACGCCTGGGTGCGCAACTCGACCGATCAACTGCACAACCTTCAAGTTCAAGGGCCCAACAGCCGCGATATCTTGAAAGATATCATCTGGACTCGCCCCGACCAGGCAACCGTCGAAGAACTCGAATGGTTCAGATTCTCGATCGCTCGAATGGGTGATGAGCTCGGTATTCCATTAATTGTTTCGCGCACCGGCTATACCGGCGAATTAGGCTATGAAATTTTCTGCCACCCAAAAGACGCACCGGCCGTGTGGGACGCGGTCTGGCAAGCCGGGCAGCCGCATGGTCTGACGCCGCTTGGATTAGAAGCACTTGATATGCTTCGAGTGGAAGCCGGGTTGATCTTCGCAGGCTCTGAATTCAGCGACCAGACCGATCCGTTTGAAGCCGGCATTCCATTCACGGTTCCGCTAAAAACCAAAGAAGACGATTTTATTGGCAAGCAAGCGCTGATCAATCGCAAACAGAACCCGCAACGCGTGCTGGTCGGTCTAGAGTTAACCGGCGATGAAATGGCGGCTAATGGCGATTGCGTTAACATGGGTCGAAATCAGGTTGGCGAGATCACCAGCGCGGTGCGCTCACCGATATTGCGAAAAAACTTTGCGCTTTGCCGCATTCAGCTGGAGCACAGCGAGGTGGGCGTTGAGGTTGAGGTCGGTAAGCTCGACGGCAAACAAAAACGCTTGCCGGCGCGCGTGGTGGCTTTCCCGTTTTATGACCCAACCAAGTCTAAGGTTCGCGGCTAAAGTCTGAGTCGAGTAATTTCAAAGTCGCAAGACATCTAGTGCTTGGCGAATGCCAGGTAATGCTGGCTTGATTTTCGACCAAGTCTTAGCGAATTACTAGGCAGTTGGTATCGGTCAGACCGAGCAATTTTCGTGAAACGCTGCCCATCGAAGCCGCCGTCATTTTGCTCAAGCCGCGTGTTCCAATCACAATCAAATCAACCTTGCGACGTTTCGCGAAACCCGACACGCTGGTCGCCGGATCGCCACTGCCGATGGCGGTTTGAATCTTTGTCGCCCCGCCGCTCTTAGCTGTTTTCTTCGCATCAGTCAGAATCTGACCCGACGCCTTTCGCATCAGCTCATCGCGAGTGTTGTAAAAGGACTCGAATTCGGGCGCATTTTTGAGTTCCGCAGGCAATTGCATGTCACGAATGACATTCAAAATGAGCAGTTCAGCACCATGGGCTTTCGACAATTGGGCCGCATAGTCGACCGCACGATTCGATGCAGCAGAGGCATCGGTGGCTACCAGAATTTTACTTATCATGGATGAAAATTACCGGATCCACTCGGAAAAGGGGGGTATTAAGCCTATATTGGACGAATTCTGCAAGCAATGACTATGCTGTCCATCAATTAGACCCATCAAGTAGAGCTATCTTTCTTGTAATACTAGCTAGACCCATCAATTTCGTGGGTGAAATCGCAAGCGAGTCAAAGAATAGGTGACTACTGGCAAACACACTTAACTCGAGCATAATTATTTAGCACTAGTTAGCCACTCGGCCATCTAAGGTAGCTAATGCCGCATATTGCTCGGGACGGCGATCACGATACACGCCCCATGTTTCTCGATAAGCCTTGATCTCATTAAGGTCGAACGCCTGCACTAGTAATGCTTGATCAGTCCGATTGGCCACCGCGACTTTGTTGCCGAATTGATCCGCAATGAAAGACGAACCGTAAAAGGTCATCTCAAGCTTGCTGGTAGTGGCTTGCTCCGTGCCGATCCGATTCGATGCCACGACCGGCATAATATTGGCCGCCGCATGGCCACACATCGTGTTTTGCCAATGCGGCATCGAGTCGATTGCGGAAGGGTCCGCTGGCTCATCGCCAATCGCGGTTGGATAGAGCAAAATCTCGGCACCCATCAACGCCATACATCGAGCCGCTTCAGGAAACCATTGATCCCAACAGATGCCAAGCCCGATTCGAGCGTACTTCGTCTGCCAAACTTTGAATCCGGTGTCGCCGGGGCTGAAATATTGCTTCTCTTGATAGCCGATCGCATTCGGAATATGGGTCTTGCGATAGACCCCCAGAACTTCTCCGTCGGCATCCACCATCGCCACCGAATTAAAGAAGGCATTGCCGGCTCGTTCGAACCAGCTCACCGGCAACACCACCGCTAGCTCCTTGGCGAGTGTCGCCATGCGCTTGATGAGGGGGCTTTCTTCGAGGGTCGTCGCCAATTTCAAATGCTTAAAATCTTGTTCAATACAGAAGTAAGGCGTTTCAAACAGCTCTTGAATCAGAATAACTTGTGCGCCTTGTGCAGCTGCCTCGCGAATCATCGCTTCGGCTTTTTCAATATTCTCGTTCAACGCCCAGCTGCACGACATTTGGCTGGCGGCAACCACTAATTTACGCATAGTCGACTCCGATTGGCTTGCACTTCAGTATTAAGGTTCTAATCATCCAGGTTGTTGCTGAGTGATGCAGTGAATACCGCCACCACCGGGCGCGATCGCGTTGATATCAACCATCGTAACTTCACGATCGGCAAACACTTTCGCTAGCAATTCAGCCACTTGCTGATCACTGCTGACGCCGTAGCTTGGCATCACCACTCCGCCGTTCGGCAGATAGAAATTTATGTAGCTACTGCAAAACAAATCATAATCTTCGCCAATTTGGCTGTGATCAACCGCAATATCAATAATCTCGAATGGCCGCCCTTGAGAATCGGTCGCCAGTTCGAGTGCTCTGCGATTGTCGCGTTCAAGTTTAGCGAGCTCGCCTTGCGCTGAGATATCCGACTCGAACATCACGACACCCGGCTTGACGAAGCACATGATGCCATCGACATGACCATCGGTCATATCGCCGGTGATGCCGTTCAGATCGCCCGGCAGCCAAACCACCTTAGTGGCGCCAGTGGCCCGGCAGAGTTCGATTTCAGCTTGCGCCTTATTCATCCCCGAGTTGCGGTTTTGATTGAGCACCACCGACTCTGTAGTCACCAAAACGCCTTCGCCATCGAGATGAATCGCGCCACCCTCAAGGGTGAGGCTGGAGTGATAGCATTCCATCTCTAACTGATCAAGAATTCGACCCGCAAGCTGCGCATCCTGCTGATAACTGGGTGTGTAACCACCCCAACAGTTGAATCGCCAATCGGTGCCTGCGACCGCTCCGCTCTCGCGATGTTTTAAAAAGCTGGGACCGGTGTCGCGCATCCACGAGTCGTCGAGCGACAATTCTAAAATTTCGACATTTTCAGCGCAAAGACGACTCGCCGATTCGATCCGCTCTGGGTCAACCACCATCTTAACCGGCTCAAACCTAGCGATCGCGTTGGCCACATTGGCATAAGCCTTATCGACATTCGGCAAGTCTTCCCA
>CBDTWQ010000266.1:0-3434 GCA_965364115.1 uncultured Gammaproteobacteria bacterium
GGTTGTTCGGATGAGAGGTAAGTTAGTTGGTTCAAAACCATAACAGTTGTGTTGAATTGCGATTGTTGGTCATCGAGGCATAGCGATTGCCGGTGATTTTCATCTTGTTCATCTTACCATCGTTCATATTGTTGCTCGGCCCAGTATCATCGTAATCGTATCATCGTGAACGATAATTTAACATTAGCTGCGGTCCAAAGCTTGCGTTGCCCGAGAGACAATACTCATTACTACGAGCTTCTTCAACTTGTTTTCGAGTTGGTATTTTTTGCAAAAGTTTTACAGTGTTTCAATGCTCGGATAGTGCCAAGTAACTTTCCGATTGAATTGGCAATGCAGATGTTTTTAAAACCAGTTCAAAGACCGAATTGAAATGCCTTGGGAATCTCCTAGACTTGACTACCAAACAATGACAATAAAAACGTCGCTACTCGATGCCCCATAAGCCGCCATGTCTGAACTGTTAGATAAAATAAACCATTTAAATCAAATAGGGATAGCGCTCTCCGCCGAGAGTGACACGCCCAAATTGCTTGAATTGATTGTTATGGGCGCTAAATCGTTAACTCAGGCGGATGGGGGCTCGCTGTATATTCTGAAGGACGATGAGCTGAGCTTCGAGATTATCTCTACTGACTCATTAGCGATTCAGATGGGGGGCACCTCGAGTAGCCCGATCACCTTCCCAAGAATTCCACTAACGATTGATGGGAAGAAGAATCATAGCAACGTCGCAACCCACTGTGTTTTGTCTGGAGAAACCATCAATATTGCCGATGCTTATGATGAAGATTGCTACGACTTCAGCGGCACTCGGGATTTCGATCAACAATCAGGTTACCGAACGCGCTCAATGCTGACTTGCCCACTGAAAGACCATGAGCATGAAATTATTGGCGTGTTGCAACTGATCAATGCTCAGGATGGCGAAGATCAGCGGGTGGTTGGTTTTAGTCAAGTCGCCCAGCATTTGGCCGAGTCACTTGCCTCGCAAGCGGCAGTTACCTTGACTCAGCAGCGCCTGATAAGCGAAATGCAGATGTTGTTCGAATCTTTCATTAAGATGATTGCGACCGCGATAGATGATAAATCACCGCACACTGGTGGTCATTGTCGCCGAGTGCCCGTGCTGACGATGATGCTAGCAGACGCTGCGCACAATGCGGCTAAAGGGCCGCTCGCAGATTTTCATATTAGTCAACAAGATCGCTATGAGCTCGAAACGGCTGCTTGGCTGCACGATTGTGGCAAAGTGATCACCCCCGAGCATGTAATAGACAAGTCGACCAAACTTGAGACCATTTATGATCGTATTCACGCACTCGAACTGCGCTTTGAGATATTGCGCCGTGATGCCGAGATCGACTATTTGAAAGCGGGAAATGCATCGGCAGCCGGCGCTGCGGTAGCCGGTGCTGCGACAGCTGATGCAGCTAAAAATCTTGATTTGAAGCAGTCCTATGCGCAATCGTTGGCAAAGCTGGATGATGATTTCAATTTTCTAGTTCGAACGAATGTGGGTGGGGAGTTTTTGCATCAAGACGATAATGAGCGGCTAAATCAGCTGGCCAAAATACTATGGAGAGACGCCAAAGGTGATTCGAGGCCGTTGTTAGATGAAGATGAACTGATGAACCTGAGTATCAAACGTGGCACGCTCAATCCCGAAGAGCGCGAATTGATCAATCATCACATCGTAACCACGATCAAAATACTGGAGTCGTTGCCATTCCCTAAGAATCTGAAAAATGTTCCTGAGTTTGCGGGTGGTCACCACGAAAAAATGGACGGCTCTGGTTATCCTCGAGGGTTAAAGCGAGAGGAAATGTCGGTGCAAGCGCGGATCATGGCAATCGCCGATATCTTCGAGGCCTTGACGGCTAAAGATAGGCCTTATAAGTCAGGTAAAAAGCTGTCCGAATGTTTGCGCATCATGGGCCAAATGAAAATTAACAATCATATCGATCCGGACCTGTTTGATCTATTTGTCAGAGATCAGGTATACAGCGCCTACGCCTCAGAGTTCCTCGACGCAGATCAAATCGACTCAATTGATCTGGCCGAATTATCGGGATATTCCAAATGACCGGTTTATTGTGACTTTGGTTCTGGCAAGATTGAAGCATATTGTTCTATGCCGTGATGGAAATGTCGATTTATGGCTCTACCGCGACAGCTATTTTGTGACCTAGAAAAGGTTGTTTACTCTGAAATTAAATGTTCAGTATTCGCGGTATCAATGCCACCGCTAAGCACGCAAGCCTCAATTTCCTTTTCGTTCAGTAAAAAAGAAGCGGCTGAACTGCGCCGCCCGGTATCGCAATAGACCACATACTTCTTGCTGGCGTCTAAGGAATGCGCTTTCATCCGCAGGAAAATCAACGGAACGTTGACGCTGTCCGCGATATGCAAGGCCTCGTGTTCAGCTGGCAAGCGCACGTCAAACCAGATCGCGCCTTGTTCCACCATTTGCTGCGCTTCTGCATAATCGACCCAGTTGAGTAATGGCTCTTTCAGCAGTGAGTTAAAGTTTTCTTTGTTGAGGCGCATCAGCTGCCCCTTGCTTAACATGGTGACGGTTGCATTGCGCTGACTGTCTGAAATCAGGGCTTCTTCGCCAAAGCTGTCACCGGCTGACAAATTGGCTAACTTGACGCCCATAGCGTTGGCTGCGGTCGATCGAGTGACTAAGCAGCGGCCTTTTTTGATAATGTAAAAATAATCACCTTCTTGGCCTTGCTCAACGACTTTTTCGCCAGCCCCGTAGGAAACTGATTCCATTCGCATAAAAATGGCTTGAATGTTAGCAGGCGGAATTCGGTGGAAAGCAGGCGTCTGTAAAATTCGGCCCATCCAATCAGTCTCGTCGTCATCATCGAAATTTTCGCCCGCGTTGTTGCCGGTTTGATCCCAGGTGAGCATGATGTCGAGCATGTCGCTATTAATTCGAGTGATGACCGATGGCTCGCGGGTGCGAAGCGAAGCGGTCCTGGGAAAAGCATGCACAAGTGGATGCAAACCATCAGCCGTTCCCGCCTTGATCCGCTTAATTAATTTATTGTCGCGAATCAATTCAACTTCACCCTTCAGAAGATAAACATGGCTCTTTTCAGTGTCGCCCTGCTTAAAAATCAATTTCCCAGCAGGAATGGCACTAGGCTTAATTTTGCTGAGCAGATCTTGAATGTTTTCCGGATTGAGCGAATTAATCGGCGACAGTGACCGAATCAATTTGCTATCGATGCCTTTACTCATAATTAGAGATTTAGCTTCAAAGTGATATGTGGACTGTATTTTGGTCGCAGCATTTGGATCTTGCAATACGAACAAAGGAAGTCATATAAATAGTTCGAGCAATCATCAAAGGGCGCTGAGGGTGCTAGCCAGATTGGCTCGTGATATCGACGAAAAGCTTCAACTTTTGTCCTGGCTGG
>CBDTWQ010000267.1:0-3433 GCA_965364115.1 uncultured Gammaproteobacteria bacterium
GCGACATCGTGATTGTTCGCCGAGCGGGCGATGTGATTCCAGAAGTGGTGGCCCCGTTGCTTGAGCAGCGTAAAACTGAACTGCTTGCTCCGGTGATGCCGAAACGCTGTCCTGTGTGCGAATCAGAAGTCTTGCAACAGCCTGGTCAGACCGCCTTTCGCTGCATTGGAGGACTAGTTTGTGCGGCCCAGCGAAAAGAAGGCATCAAGCACTATGCATCTCGCAAAGCGATGGACATCGAAGGCTTAGGTGATAAGTTAATTGAGCAGATGGTCGAGCAGAAAATCCTTCATTCTATTGCAGACATCTATCTTCTGACACGGGACCAGCTGGCAAGTCTCGAGCGAATGGCAGAGAAATCGGCAGATAATCTGTTGCAGGCAATTGAAGTGAGTAAGAAAACCACGCTGCCACGCTTTATTTTTGCGCTTGGCATCCGTGAAGTCGGCGCGACCACCGCAGAAGTCTTAGCTAACCACTTTGGTAATTTGGAGGCTTTGATGCGCACTGATGAAGAAAGTTTACAGCAAGTGAATGACGTCGGTCCGGTGGTGGCCACGAATATCCGACAATTTTTTGATCAAGAAAAGAATCAAGTGATCCTTGATCAACTGTTAAAAGCAAGGGTGAATTGGCCGCCAATTGAGGTTAAGGAAGATGAGGAACAAGTTTTGCTCAATCGAGTCTACGTGGTGACTGGAACGTTGGATGGTTATAGCCGTGATCAAGCGGCCAAAGCCCTGAAGGACTTGGGCGCAAAGGTCGGCAGCAGTGTCTCATCAAAGACCACAGCAGTTATCGCGGGCGCGAGCCCCGGTTCTAAAGTGAGTAAAGCCGAGTCGCTGGGTGTCGAAGTGCTAGATCAGGCTGGCTTCGAGCAATTGATTGGAGTTCGCTGATGGTTTTTGATCCGCTTCAACAACAGCAATTAAGAAAGTACACCTTTGCGGTTTACATTTTGCAGGCGCTAGGCTTTCTAACCCTATTCACCCCAATCATTGGGATCGTGGTCAACTTCGTCAAAGGTGAGGAGGTTCGCGGAAGCTGGCTGGAGTCACATTTTCGCTGGCAAAAAAACACCTTCGGGTACGGATTGCTTTGGGTAGTCATTGGTGTTGTAACCCAGGTTATTTTGATTGGTTGGCTGGTTTTAGGGTTGTTATCAATCTGGTTTATCTATCGTATCGCCCGCGGTTGGATCTGTTTGGTGGATGGCAAAGAGATGTATCTTGATGACGCATAAACGCCGATCTATTTGGCCGCATCGCAAAACGCGATGATATTTTAAATTGTTCTTAGGCAAATTATTCTTGGGCATCTTTCTTTATTTACTTTTATCTGAAGTCTTTAATCTATATAAATCTTTAATCGCGAAAAGCTGGAAATCAGCGACAGGCAAGATCCAAAACTGGGACAGGCCCTATAGCGATGCAGGGGATAGCAACAACTTCCAGATTAACCGTTTGCGATACACATACTCGGTCTCCGAAAACGAGTATATTTCTAAAAGAGTCGGTTTTGGATTTCCCGGGGGTATAAATGCGGTGTATGTTGGCGGTCTAATCAAATCTGTTTTGCAATCTGCCCCTGAATTGAAAGTTTACTATGACCCCAGTTCACCTGATCAAAGTACCTTGGTGGTTGGATTGAGATTTTTTCACTTATTCAAATTGTTCTTATACGGATTTTTGCTGGTGTTTACCTACAGTGCGGTAAATACCTCTTAGCAGAGTGCTTGTTTAGGTGGGGCAATATTTGCGCTTTGCGTTCATACTGACTGCGGCTGCAGAGCATAAAACCAGATTGTAACCTGACGGTAGCATGGTTTAGCCGCCAAACTGATTTCCCACCGCTTGGCAGTGGCTTGAAATGACGGTACATTCCGATGCCTCGGAGACTCTTAATTTAAAAACCGGCCCCCAATTAGTGGAGACTTATAATGAACGATGACGATCAATGGCGCGAAAAGTTAAGCCCCGAGGCTTATCAAATCTGCCGAGAAAAGGGCACCGAACCGGCATTTAGTGGTGAGTTCAACGAGCATAAGCAGGCGGGCCGATACCTTTGCAAGTGTTGTGGTGAGGCATTGTTCGATTCTGGCCACAAGTATGAATCAGGCTCAGGTTGGCCATCTTTTGATCGACCCGCCACAGATCAAGTAATCCACTATGAAACCGATAGTAGTCACGGCATGCAGCGAGTCGAAGTCTCTTGTCAGGCTTGCGGATGCCACCTCGGACATGTTTTTGACGATGGGCCGATTTCGAGTACGGGCAAGCGATATTGTGTTAACTCACTTTCATTGAATTTTGAGGACGCGATCGATGAATGAATCACAGTTCAACCAACTCGCCGAAGAAACGATGCTCTCAATCGAAGACGCGATTGACGCGATTGACGCCGAGATTGACTACGATAATGGCGGTGGGATTTTAACCCTTGAATTTGCTGATGGCAGTCAGATTATTGTCAATAAGCAAGCACCGCTATCGCAGATCTGGGTGGCAGCACGCTCAGGGGGCTATCACTTTGACTATCACCCTGAAAGTGCCGGCTGGCGCTTGCAGGGTAGGAATCAAGACTTGTTCGATTGCCTTAGCCAATATTGCAGTGAGCAATCGGGCGAGCCGGTAATCCTAAAGGTTTAGATTCTTCAACGGCGCTTTGCGGGTTTAATGACGGCGTTACTGGTGGGTGTCTGATTTGCACTATCGGCAAATATTACTGGGCTTGCTGAAACTTTTCGTAGGGTTTCTGATCGCTGCATTACTTTTTGTGTTGTTCGATTTTATGATTGATTTGCGACCGCGTACGATTCATAGCAGTTATCAGTTCAGTTTGAAGAATCTCGAACCCGACACCCCTATTATCCTTCAGCAAGACAACCTGGCTATATTGTTGATAAAACGGTCTGAGAGCAGCATTACCAAGCTGATGCAGTCAGACGAAAGATTGATTGATCCCGATTCTCGGGACAGTCGTCAACCTGAGTTTGCGCAAAACAGACTCCGCTCGCGGCACCCTGAATTCTTTGTCGCCTATGGGCGAGGCACTGACTTCGGTTGCTTGCTAGAGGCCGTTGGCGATAAGCTTAAGGAAATTTGTGGGCGTGCGAGCTACGACTATGCGGGCCGCGCCTTGAACAGTGACGGCTTGAACAGCGACGGACGGCACTCAAATCTACAAATTCCTGATTATGAATTTAAAAACGACTTTACCCTACTCACGATCAAACCCTAAGGACTCTTGCCATGCCATCATTTGATGTTGTTTCTGAAGTTGATCATCACGAACTGAAAAATGCGCTTGATCAAGCCAACCGTGAAATTTCCACACGATACGATTTCAAAGGCAGCGATGCTCACATCGAAGAAAGCGGGAACGATTTGATCCTGCATGCAGAGTCAGAGTTTCAGATCAAACAAATGGCGCC
>CBDTWQ010000268.1:0-3431 GCA_965364115.1 uncultured Gammaproteobacteria bacterium
TTGAAATATTCGGTTTATCGATTGGTACCTAAGAAGGTAGACAAGTTATTGATCAATTTTTAATTTCGTGCATTTGATTCCAGTGCATTTAATTTATCATGAATAATAAGCGAACCAACGAATTAGGTTTGGTTGATGCAACCCAACATCGGACAATTATTGCTCCTTAATTGTTTTTGAAACTATTGCTTTAAACACAGCGCGATTCGCCGGTGTCTCAACATCAAATTTATCTCCCTGCTGACAAATGAACCCGTTAATCTGCTCGATTTCGGTTTGACGCTCTGCCTGCACATCAGCATACATCGATGAGTAGTTTTCTGCGGTCGCTTCAATCACAGTGATCACTCGATCGTACAGGTCCGGGAAAGTAAAACCGAGATTGATGGCCTGCATGACATCTTGTATTTCGACCACCAATGCACGTATTTGATCCAGGTTATCCGCGCTATCCAGCAATTCGCCGTTGCGACACTGTTGCAGGGCGGTCAGGGGATTGATACAACAATTGATAGCCAGTTTTTCCCATATCTCCGGCCAGATATCGTCAACAAAGTTTATCTCGAGTGGTAGCTGATCAAAGCAACGCTGAAGGTCTTCTAGACGACATTGACGGGATGGCGAAATACTTCCAAACACAGTTTTCCCGTTGCTAGCATGAATTATGTCGAAAGCACTACGGCGATAAGCCCCGTCCGTGGTTACCCCTGCAACCACAGAACTATTCGGGTAACGATCAACAATCGTTTGCTGATTACCGAACCCATTTTGTAATAACACAATGGTGCAATTGGGCGCGAGATAATTATTTACCGTTTCGAGGGCATCCAAAGTAGAAAAACTCTTGGTGGTGACCAGCAACCACTCTATTTCCTGTTCACACTCGGCAGCGACAGAAGCACTAACGTCGGCCAACAAGACTTCGGCACCCGTTTCCAGCCTTAACGACGAACGATTAAATTGAGTAGCAGCGTCTTGATCCTTGAGCAGCAGTGTTACCTCGTAACCAGCCTGTGCCAGATAAGATGCCCACATTCCACCGATCGAACCCGCTCCAAGAATATGCCATTTCATGTCGCCATTATCTCTGGAAAAAATTGAACCTGAAGTAAAACATATCGTCGAGCGAGGTCAGCGCTTTGCGAGGTCTAATCATCAGTCAAATTTGTTTGTCTGCGAAGATCAAAAGCCTGTGCCTTGGAACGGATAATTGTCAATGGCAACGTGGATATCCCTGTTAGGACATACGGTCAGGACCGACACGGCTGAGTATCCAAGTCAACAGCAGCCACAAAATCGTGGCTGCTGCGTTACTCAACGATACTCCGAATGCCGGTTAGCCGAATGGTGATTAACCGAATGGTGATTAACCGACTAGCCCGCCATCATCACGGGTGATCGCGACAATGGAAGAGCGGGGTGCAGAATTGCCACCGCCCGGCCAGTTGCCAACACCTTTTTCACCAGGGTGCTGAATGCCAACAAACATGGTGCGCCGATCAGGGCTCCAGGTAAGGCCTGTCACCTCTGCCTGTTTTGGTCCGGTCAGAAAGCGTCGGATTTCACCCGTCGATGGGTCTCCTGCCAGCATCTGATTATTGCCCATTCCTGCAAAATCTTTTTTGTTGGAGTAGTTGCCGTCAGTCTGTATCCACAATAAACCGTTAGAATCGAACTTCAATCCGTCCGGTGAATTAAACATGTTGCCTTTGGATACATTGCCGGATCCTCCTTTTAGACCGCTGTGCACTTTTGGGTTTCCGGCCAGTGCATACAAGTCCCAGCCAAATGCGTCGTTGGTATGGTCGGCTGATTCAGGACGCCAGCGAACGATCTGTCCGTACTTGTTGGCCTTACGTGGATTGGGGCCGCCCACCGGTGTTGCATCGCCGCCTGCATTGGTTTTAAGCCCACGATTTTTATTGTTGGTCAAACAGCAGTAAACTTCGGCAGCCTTGGGGTTAGCGCTGACCCACTCGGGGCGATCCATCGTGGTGGCGCCCACAGCAGATGCCGCCTGACGGGTATGGATGCAGACTTCCGCCATGTTTGCCATGCCTGTCGTTTGCGGAGATAACTCCAGCCATTTGCCAGTGCCATTATCGTTAAACTTTGCTGCGTATAATTTTCCGTCTTCCAGTAACGAATCTGTTTCACCACCGGGTGCGTAAACCCCGTTTGAAACGTAGCGATATAGGAACTCGCCCCGTTCGTCATCACCCATGTAAACCACAATGTGGCCATCGCCGTTCACCACCATTTCAGCGTTCTCGTGTTTAAAACGACCCAGCGCGGTGCGTTTTTTGGGACGACTGTTTGGATCTGTTGCGTCCACCTCGGTTACGTAGCCGTGGCGATTACCTTCATTGGGTTCTTTGGCAAGATCAAAACGATCTTCTATTTTTTCCCAGCCGTAACCACGACCTTTGGGCGACAAACCGTATCGCTTCATTTCTGCAGAAACCTTATGCTTCTGGTCTTTGGTCGCAAAGTAGCCGTTGAAATTCTCTTCACAAGCGAGATAAGTGCCCCAGGGCGTCGAGCCGTTTCCACAGTTATTAAAAGTCCCTTGTGCCACCTTACCTGCGGGGTCTTTGGATGTTTTCATTAAATCATGCCCGGCTGCAGGGCCGGTAATATCCATCTCAACATCAGGCGTCACACGACGATTGAACGGGCTGTCTTTGACGATTGACCACTGCCCGTCGTTCTGTTCAATTTCAGCCACGGTCAAACCGTGAGCCAGCATCCCCTTGTGAATGTCATCGTCAGATTCGGCTTTGCCGTTAGCGCGATTTCCCCAGATGATGCCTTTGTTGGTGTATTCATTATTGGCGATCAGAATCGTTTTATCGCCGTGCGCATAGACCTCCATACCGTCGTTGTTGTCACCAAAAGCTTTGGCCTGACTGGCAGCGGTGCCACGAGTAGCATGGTCAAATTCCGCGCCGTCTGACCATAAGGGGTCTCCCCAGCTGGAGAGTATATGAGCCGAGTAGCCTGGTGGAACAGTGACACCGTCGGCCGCGCTTGCGCCTACGGCTTCAAATGCAAAGCGATTGGTCCCAGCGTAAGCGGGCGTTCCCATCAGCGTATTGCCAAGCGCCGCAATACTTCCAAATACCATGACACCTTTCATTAGATCGCGACGCGACAGCGCTATATCCATGATACGGTCAAAGTCGTTCTCTTCCGGTCTCGGGTTGATTAGTTCGTCGTGTTCATCGAACGATATATCATCAAACTTTTTCATGCAGATCTCCTCCAGTGATAAGCCAGACAAACGCGCAGACTCGACCCTAGGATGCGCATAGTTTGCCAAGAGTCTACTAACGTAACACCAGACGCTGACCTTGCCAATATCATTTGGCCCAACAGGTGATGGCACAGATAAATAGGGCTAGGCTCGATGGATAATACGATCAAGAGCC
>CBDTWQ010000269.1:0-3431 GCA_965364115.1 uncultured Gammaproteobacteria bacterium
CGTCGCGCAAACGCCAACAAGTTGAAGCGCGCATGAAGGCCAAGACCGAACGCCAGAGCGAATAGTTGGGTTGCAGAGTCACCCTCGACCCAGCAAAGTGATCTTTTTCCCCTTACTCGATTGACAAAGGAATGATCAAGCCAATGTTTCACATGCTCACATGCTCTCATGCTTCGACTTCGACTTCGACTTCGACTTCGACTTCGACTTCGACTTCGACCTCGACCTCGACCTCGACAACGGCGAAGAAATCGCTGTATTTGAAAAAAATTACCGCAAATTTATCGCTGAAATACAGCAGGTTGACCTAATCGAAAGCAGTGGACCTATCGGTCGACGCCAGCGCGATACACCCATGGATACCGATGACCAGCGTGATCATGAGTATTTCGTGCTGCTTTCGTTTCGTGATCGCAGCCAGGCCGATGCCGCCTATGTGCATATCGCGCAGCATCGAGGCCCTGGCGATGTGGCGCACGATGACGTCTACACTCGCGTATTAAACCCGGGGTTTACCTGTTGGCAGGATCTAACTTGACTTATTTACCTTCATCGCCCTTCTCCATTACCAAAACAAAACCCAAAGGTGGGGTGGTGGGACTGTGCTCCAGGTCAGCACAATAAAACGAAATGTCATAATCCAGCTCCTTGAAGCTTTTCAAACTAAGTCCATTGTTGATGCCCGCCATCAGAATCTGGTCTAGCCGATGCATGAAGCTGTAATTGGGTGCTGATTTATAAGCAGCACTCCCATCGATCGATACCCAATTTGATGCTCTTGGTACAATGAGTTTCGAGCAGATGCAAATGCTGATACAGATGTAGAAAACAAAACACCACCTGATTGATCACTCTGGCTAGGGGCAATAGTTCAATGGTGGGTTCAGAAGGGATTGCAAGGGCTTCAAATGAAACTTCGCGGATCAACTACCACAGTCAACCCAGACATCTGCGGAACGAACCTTTTCCTGACAATGCAAGACATAATCTTGTTCGAAGCCGCGCCTTGAGAGAGCGTCATTTTGACGCATCGCTACCTCTCGCTGCTTTCACCACTGATGCCCGGAGGCGCTATAATTTGCCTAGCTGATTACCCTCGAGGTGTTTTCGAGCTTTACTGCGTTTGCGATTGAACCAAGACATCATTTCGCCTTCTTTCAGATAGTATGATTCGCAGGGTGTCGGCCCCCAACCGGGTAGCTGCCAGCAGACCGCACCGTGTTCATCGATCTTCCAGCTGCCAGTACTACGAACCCCATCCCAATTTTTTTCCAGTCTGGAGTCGGCGCCATAATACAAACCTCGATTCGGGCCCATAACAACCGTTTTACCCGCGATCAATTGCCGGGTTTGCTCGCGATTGAAAAGGCCGTCGCCAAAGTCTTCAATTGGCTCAACGCCAGTTAGCACCGTGCCACTCGCCCATAGTGGGCAATCGAGAGTATTGCCGTCTTCGAGCTGGGGAGCTGGTATATTCTTTCCTTCGCGCACAACACTAATCAATGCACCGTCAGAAAAATAGTTTTCACAGGGCTGTTCGCCCCAAGCCGAGACATGCCAGCAGAGCCCACCTTGCTCCGTGGTTGACCATTTACCACGGGCACACTCGCCGGCTTTGCGCGCCAGCAACTTGCCTGAGTCAAAGTAGAATATCAGTGCATCTTCACGACGCTGGGTTTTACCCGAAATATACTGGTACAGATCGTAGCGACTAAATGGTTTGGCTGCCTGCGCATCTGCGAAACTCGATGCAAAAGTCAGGGCAGCGATCGAGACAGCCAATAATATTCTTGCCGGAAAATTCATTCGATTATTTCGTGTAGACAGGCAGCACCAATGCTCCAGTTCTACTGCCACCCGTATGCATAGCGCCCGCAGCTCGTATGATGAAGTCACCCGCCTCATATTCGTGCTCCTGATCGTAGAACTGCCCCTCGAGCAGTAAAACCTGTTCGAGCTTGTCATGAGCATGCAGCTTCGCTTCAGCCCCGGCTCCGACCTTCATCAATAGGGTGGTTTGATCATTTTCGGAATCCTCGAACAAGGTCTTATAACGAAAACCTTCAGCAATATCGCCCTCCCATCCAATTTCCGAAGTTCGTAACATCAACGAACCAAGCTTGGGGCGTGATAATCTCGACTGTTTCATTTCGCTAAGATCTCAAATGGTTCATTCATAAGCAATTTCCTTAATTCATCCTGCCTTGCTCGCGAGACAAGTTACGTTCTGCGAAAACAGTGTCATAATTTAAACTGTATGACTAGTCAGTTAGTTTTAATTAAACTACTAAGGATCACAACTTTCAATGACGTAAATAATGCAGGTTTATACTAAATATTTCAATTGTGTCGCGCTGATCGCACTCTGCACCTTGCCATTCACCGCCAGTGCCGAAGAACAGACCTATACCTTTGATGTCTGCGGCGCTGCCAACAGCTACGAACCCGGCTGGATGCCTAATGGTGATCCACAGGTCAATGGAAAAATGACCCTGATTATCGATTCGCAAAAAGGGTTGCTGACGCTAAAGCCATCCCAAGAATTACTCGACAGCACTCGCTACGTCTCATTGCATGGCCACCTCTATGACCTGCAGCATCGATACACCCAATCAGAACTGGGTCAATCCACCATTTGCTGGGCCTACTTCAATCACGATGAGCGCGGTGGTAGCTGCGCCAAAGACGACTATGACTGCCAAACCTTGACCGGTGTCAAAAAATGGCCATGGACGAGCTACGGGTATTCGGTCGAATGGTATCAAGACTACCTGCGAACGGTTGCTCGAGAAAAGGCCGAGGGCTGGTGGTTCATGTTTCATTCTGCCGGTGGACACTTCGCCACCGATGAGCAAGACCATCTTATCGAGTGGGATGGCTCGCCTTTCATGGAGTCTTCTTTTGACGGTAAGAACAACATTCGACCTGAATGCAATGCGCGCGTAGGGCGCAAGTTAAACAACCGTGATTTCGCCCATGGTGATGCCTGCAATGAAATGCTCGAAGGGGTGTTAGCGGATGAATACTTCCTCGATGCCAACGGCTTAGCCTGGGTCAACCCCGATGGTTCTCTGAGCGAGGCCGCGATCGCGCATGGATATGATCTTGATACCGAATATTTGTTCTTCAACTACCGGGACAATGGCCAGTCCGATCGCTGGGGCGGCCCCGACGGGGGAGCCGGCGGCTTTATCACCGGAGACAAAGAAGGACGTTGTGCGCATTGGCCACCACCGGGCTACGGGCAACTTCACCAGCACGTCGAAGCATCAATCCAGCCGCAATCGGCGCTGATTGGCAGCAACGCGTTAGCTAAACGAAAATAATGGTTAACACCTCGATGTTGGCGAAGGGAGTTGGACTGCGCATGGCGGCGCATCCCACTTATCGAAGCTCGACCAATGAAGTCATATAATGATTTAAAGCATTAT
>CBDTWQ010000270.1:0-3424 GCA_965364115.1 uncultured Gammaproteobacteria bacterium
GGGGAGTTGAATTGAATTGGGTTCTGCATCAATGAGCGCCGGATCGCTCATTCCTGCTGGGCTGAATTGATCGATTATCTGGGTATATTTTACCTTGATGTCTTCCTTGCGTTGGTAGTAACGTAGCAGTTCTTTCCAGGGTCCAGCCAAATCTTTATAGGCCACCAGGACGGCAACCATTGAACCGATAGACAACTCTCCGCGTAACACAAAATAGCCACCTACTGAATAAAAGAAAAAGGGGGTGAGCTGTGCAATAAAGTTATTTAAGAATTTAATGAAAAATTTACGACGGTAAATAGCATATCGAATGCGATAAATAATGCCTAAATGATGACTGATATGAGCGCGTTCGTAGTGACTCGTGTCGTTCGCATGTATTTCGTTGATGCCAGATACGGTTTCGCCTATTCGGCCTGACAAGTTTCGAACAGTGCGCACGCGTTCTTTGGCGAGCTGGTTTATTTTGCTCTGTAATTTGGGAATAACGTACAACTGGAATGGGTAGAGTGCTATCGACGCGATGCCTAAATAGAGGTCTTGTTGAAATATGAAGTAAATGTAGGTGATTAGAATGCCACCTTGAAATAGTGGCAAAGTATAGGACTCACCAATAAACTCAGCCAACGGCTCAGTTTCGGCCGTAATCATGGGGATTATTTCACCTTGCGAAACCCGTTTGAAGTAAGGGGATGGAAAGCGCAATATTCGTTCGTATAATTCATACCTGAATCGCCGAAGCAAGCGTTCACCCAATACACCACGATAGACATTTATCGCATACTTAATACCGCCACTTGCCAGCACGACAGCTAAAAAGGAGAGGCTCAAAAACATCAAGTAGCTGAGCTGATCGACCGGGTAACCCAATACGTCGTCGGGGATGCCTTGGCCCTCGAGCATATTGATGATTCTTTTCGGCAACTCGAGGGTTATGTAAATTAATGGAAACGATATCAACGACAGTAACGCGAGCAGGATTTGACCATTGCGACTGTGGGTTAATATATACCGGTAAAGCGAAGGTTCCATAGGTTCCTATTCTAATTGAAAATTTTATTGATAATTTGATTGAAAAATTAACTGGAAATTTGATTGCAAACCTGATCGAGAGCTAAGTTAACATACCATGAAAATAGTGCTAATAGCACCGATTTAGATGACAGTGTAAAATCGTCTGGCGATAGATTCTATCCCCTTGTTTTGACTTTCCACAGGCCAGATGAATATGACCCCGACCGTTGCCATGATACTAAAAGGCTACCCTCGATTATCCGAGACATTCATTGCTCAGGAAATCAGAGCGCTTGAATTACGAGGTTTTAAACTGTGCCTGTTTTCGTTGCGCAAACCAACAGATTCAGCCCGCCACCCAATTCATGCTGAAATCGAAGCGCCAGTGTATTACCTTCCAGAATATGCTTCGGATGATATAAACCGAGTATTTAAAGCTTGGCTGTCTGTTCGCAAAAGATCGGGTTATAGACAGGCATGGGATACATTCGTTCGAGACTTACGCCGTGATTTTAGCCAGAATCGGATACGACGATTTGCTCAGGCTCTGGTGCTGGCAGATGAAATGCCCGATTCGATCGAGCATTACTATGCCCACTTTATGCATACGCCAGCTTCAGTTACTTACTACGCGAGCTTAATCAATCAGAAGCCCTGGAGTATTTCCGCTCATGCAAAAGACATCTGGACAATTGAAGGTTGGGAAAAGAAAGAGAAAATAGCCAGCGCTCAATGGCTTGTTACCTGTACCTCGTCAAATGTTGAGCATTTAAAGCAGTTGGCAGATCAACCAGAGCGAGTTTCATTGCTTTATCATGGCCTTGATTTTGAGCGTTTTCCCGATATTGAAAAGGAGGCTAATGGGCGAGATGGTAGCGATAAGAACGACCCTGTTCGTATCGTATCGGTTGGCAGGGCGGTCAATAAAAAAGGTTACGATTATCTGCTTGAGGCTCTAGCTGACTTATCTGAAAGTATCCATTGGCATTTTACTCATATTGGCGGTGGCGAATTGTTAGATGAACTCCAGGCTAAAGCTAAAGAGCTGAATTTGGATGACCGTATTGACTGGCTGGGTGCGTTACCACAAACAGAAGTTCTGGCACATTATCGTCAGGCGGACTTATTTGTTTTGCCAAGTCGAATCTCGGACAATGGTGATCGCGATGGATTACCTAATGTTTTGATGGAAGCACAAAGCCAAAGGCTTGCCTGTTTGTCTACTAATATTTCTGGAATTCCCGAGCTGATTGACCATGCAAAAACTGGTTGGCTAGTACCTCAAAAAGATTCTGCCGCTCTAAAGCAGGCTTTGCACACCTTAATCAGTGATGCCCAGCAGCGCGAGTCATTGGCAGCCGCTGGACTTAAACGGGTAAGAGAACACTTTTCGTTAAACCGAGGTATTGACCAACTTGTCGAAAAGCTCAGGCTAACGGCCACATTTGACGAGCACTTACCCAGTGTGCAGCAGGATGTTGATTCAAGTGCTTGAACAGACTGGCGCAGAAACTCCAGACTGCTTCATCATGAACGAGATGATGCGTGAGTAGGCCCGTTGGCTCATCGCTGTCGCTATCTATCGTGCGTCGCAGATAGAGATGTTGCTGTAGAAGCTCGATAGCGACCTGAGATCCAATAAAGCCACGGCCATGACGCCAGTTGATTGGGTCGAGATGGGTATTGATTTGCAGCAAGTCAGGGAATGGATAACTGGTTTTTCTTGCGCCAGCAACTGAAACGCCAGTTAATCCAATTTCTCTTAAACCCTCATAAACCCTTGATTCTATTCGATTCCATGGGGGAACCAGCACCGGGATGAATTGATCAGGGAATGCACTTGCCAGTCTTTGATAACCATCCGATAGTTCGGTCACAATGATATCAAGCTGCCGCTCACCGCCTAACTCAATTTTCTTCGCACCTTGGGCTGCATAACTGCTGTGACTGTAGCCGTGTTGAAGCACTGAAAAATGATCACGCTGTTGTAAGAATTTCGGAAGGCTAGCTTCTAGTGAGGCAGGGATAACAGCAATCGAAACGGGTATGTCAAAGGTCTGGCTAAGGCTGTCTAAGCGTTGTAATGGTGAGGTTTCTGATATCGCATCGTCGTCCCGCCACCAGAAACTAGCCTGTTGGCCAGATTCGGCCCACAAATCTAATTCGCGCTGTAGTCTAGGCCACGCATGGATGAATTCAGCTGAGTCGTTCAATTTAACCAGCTTTTAATCAGCTCTGCGCTTTTGTTTGCGCCGTTCATTTGATATTGCTTTGCTATGACAGGTTTAATAGCCGCCTGATCAACTGCGTCAGCCAGCGTTCCGGCGCTAAGCATCGATGCTTCGATACAAGTCACTCGGTTTTGCTGCTGTAATAGGTTTGCTCGAATGGTCTGTTCCAGCTCGCCTGA
>CBDTWQ010000271.1:0-3409 GCA_965364115.1 uncultured Gammaproteobacteria bacterium
TGTTGATGAATGCGCAACATCTCGTGCCATATTTTTTCACGCTCTACTTTATTGGCAGACATTCGCCAATCATTGTTCAGTTTCATCAGTTTTAAAACTTCAGCATTATCAGGCTTCTCGCCACTTTTATGGCTGGACTCATAATACTGCCCCCATTTTGGCCACTGGTATTGATAGCGTGAAGTAGCGGCTAGCACAGCCGGGTTCGAATCAGCGCTCGGCAATCCATTTGGCATTCCACTCCAGATCGACATCAACGCGTCACCCGAAAATATCCGGTTTTGAAATACCTCTCGAGTGGATGGAATGCTATAGAGTTTAATCCCTGCTTTAAGCCAGTTATCGTGGATCAGTTCTAGAATATCGGTTTCCTCTGTACTCTCACCTGCGGTCTGAATCAAAATTTCTAGCGGCCTACCATCCGACATTAATCGCACACCACGATCATCTCGCTGGGTTAAACCAAGCCCATCGAGTAATAAGTTTGCTTGCTTCAGGTCAAAATTAGCGGAGCTTTTTTGATACTCAGGTTTGTACAATGGTGACTGTGGCAAGACTGTGTTATTGCCTTCTAGCGCCATACCAAAATACACGACCTGATTTATTTCATGGCGATGGATTGATAGTGATAACGACTTGCGAAAATTAGAATTCTGAAGTAACGATCGGATGACCAAATCCTTAGCATTCAAATTCGGAAACAGCGCAAAATTGGCACCTTTAGCTGTACTCCACAAACGAACCTCAAAGTCATTACGTTTTTCAGCCTGTTTTAGGAACGTGTAATTATCCATTCGTAAATAACGCGCCTGCAGGTCCGACTCATTTGCCCCTGTCTTTGCTGGTATAAGTTTTCCTGACGCAATATTAACAACGATAGTGTCAATGTAAGGTAGCTGTCGACCGTTGGTATCAAGTCTGTGATAGTAAGGGTTGCGCTCAAAAATAAATCGCTCAGACGGCGGGTAAGTGGTATTCACCCAAGGTTGTAGGCTGGGTAAATCAGGATTAGTCGCTTTATAAGGTCGGTCACGATTGACGTGCACTCCCATCCAGTTTCGCGACTTATAAAACTCAACTAGCTCATTAATTCGCGCTTCGGTTTGATATTGTCGATGAAACTGTCGAAGATAATGTGCAGGCTTGTATATATAAAGAGGCCTCGGGCCAGCAAGTGCAGGCAAGAAGAATGGATTCGGATTCGACCAGCTGTAGCGCACGGTATGCTCATCGATAAAATCAACTACCGGTAACTCACCTTCGATAATCAGTACCTTATTTGGCCCGCCTTTCGATAACTCATTATTGTTAGCAACATCTTCCCAGTAGTAACGAAAGTCTTCACTTGTAAAAGGATGGCCATCTGACCATTTGTGCCCTTTACGAATACGGAAGGTGAAAATTCGCCCTGCTTCAACATCAACGCTTTCTAGAATATCGGGGGCTAATTTGAGATCGGGGCTATAACCGACAAGCCTTGCATATCCGTAGATAGTGATTTGTCGAATATCTTTCTGTTTGCCCATCAACAAGCGTAATTGCCCACCATGCTGACCTGGCGTTCTGTCATTATCTAAAATGACAGTTTTTGGCTGCAATGGCACTCGGTCAAAAATAGCAGGTAACTTCCCATTGCTTACCTGGCTATCGAAATAGGGCGTTTCTATCAAGACTTTGGCAGACGCTGTTTGCAACAAACTGGTCATTACAACAAATGCGGTAGCGCCTATTATTAACGATTGGATCACGCCGCGATCTCCGACGAATTGCTATTCGCCGAAGCACGCACAAAATGTCCATTACCCAACGACAGAAATGCCATTGGGGTTTTACCATCATTAGTAAATGGTGCCGGCCATAAATCAGGATCAGAAGCCGCGCCATCAGTGATCGCATCAAAGTCTAAGGGGTGGCTTAAATCAAGATGAGGGACGGCAGATAATAAGGCACGCGTATAGGGATGAACTGGATTTTCAAATAGAACCGCTCGAGGCGCCAACTCAACCAAATGCCCTTTGCACATTACCGCGATCCGGTCGGCAATATAATTAATCACTGCCAGGTTGTGTGAGATAAAAATATAGGTTAATCCCAGTTCCTGCTGTAAATCTTTTAGCAAGTTCAAGACTTGCGCTTGAATCGAAACATCAAGTGCCGACACGGGCTCGTCGCATATTAACAAGTCTGGTTCAAGCGCTAATGCCCTGGCAATGCCTATTCGCTGTCTTTGTCCGCCTGAAAAGCTATGCGGATAGCGATTGAGGAATCTCGGGTCAAGTCCAACCATTCGCATAAGCTCAGTCGTCATCGCGCGTTGAGATTCGTTATCACCAATCTCATGCACAATCATCGGTTCACGTAAGATATCAAACACTGTCATACGTGGACTAAGGGCACTAAAAGGGTCCTGGAATATAAACTGCATTTTGCGCCGAAACGCCATTAAGTCATCGCCCTGTAGGCCTCGTACATCAATTATCTTCCCATGATCGTTGTATTCAATTTTGCCTGTGCTTGGCGTTAGCGCGCGCATAATTATTTTACTTAGCGTTGTCTTTCCGCAGCCACTCTCACCAACTAGACCAAAACACTCACCCTGTCGAACGTCGAAAGATACATTATCCACCGCATGTAGGAAATTCGATGGGCCACCCAGGAAATTGCTATTGTGCAACGGGTAAGTCTTGCTGATTTGTTCGACCTTTAAATGTGGGGCTATACGGGCTTGTTCAGTCCAGGGCAATTTACTTTTACCAATAGAGCCGGTTTGATGTTCAATCTCGCGCACTGGCGTTAGACGTTCGTTCGGCTCCATGTCAAATCGTGGCACAGCCTTCATCAGCGCTTTCAAATAGGGATGCTGAGGATCGTCAAACAGTGATTTTAATGAACCACTTTCCATGATTTTACCGTGATACATCACCACAACCTTGTCAGCCATATTGGCGACCACACCCAGATCATGGGTGATCAATAACAAGGCCATGCCTAACTCGACTTGAAGCGCCTTAATTAACTTTAGAATTCGAGCCTGAATCGTTACATCTAGCGCAGTGGTTGGCTCGTCTGCGATCAATAACGTCGGATGGCATACCATCGCCATCGCAATCATCGCTCTTTGCCTTAATCCTCCCGACAACTCAAATGGATACATTTTAAGAGCGCGTTCTGGATCAGGAAAACCAACCTGAGACAACATCGTCTGGGTCAGCTTCATGCCTTCTAGCTGACTGTAATCACGATGTAAAAACAAGGCCTCACTGATTTGATCGCCAATAGTATGAACAGGCGATAGAGACGTCATGGGCTCCTGGAATATTATCGAAATGCTGCCACCACGAATCTGCCGAATGTCTTTGCTATCAGGGTCAAGTGCAGCGATGTCGATAACCTGCCCTTGATTATTGGG
>CBDTWQ010000272.1:0-3405 GCA_965364115.1 uncultured Gammaproteobacteria bacterium
GGTAACCCGTTGCCGATCAGCTTCTGGTCTACTTGGCTAACCGGCAGAAGGTAGCTCGAGGCACTGCTGATAAACGCCTCGTCAGCCGTATAGACATCTTCTAGGGTGAATTTTTCTTCTACCAGTTGCAAATCATGGCTGCTGCAAAGCTCAATCAAAGCGCGGCGGGTGACGCCAGGCAGAATATTGTTACTGAGCGGGCGGGTGAGAATCCGATTGCCCTTTACAATGAAAAAACTGGTGCAGCCGCATTCAGTGATGAAACCGTCGTCATCAACCATCAAAGCTTCGTATGCGCCGGCATCATGCGCTAACTTCTTGGCCAGCACTTGAGCTAGCATATTAGTTGATTTGATGTCGCGTCGTGCCCAGCGAATGTCCGGCGTTGAAAACAGTATCACACCCGTTTTAGCGGCTTCGTTGTCGATCGATTCTTTTACCTGAGTGAACGCGAAAATGGTCGGTGTGATCTCATCAGGCCAGACAAAATTGCGCTCGGCCACGCCTCGCGTAACCTGCAGGTAAACTAAGCCTTCACTCAGCTGGTTGCGCGACACTAACTCGCGAAACATTTTCAGAAGCGCTTCCTTTGACAATGGCGAGTCTATTTCCAACTTCTCTAGGGAGTTGAAGTAACGCTGTATGTGATGGTCGAAATCGACTAGCTTAGCTTCGAGCACCCCGGCCACGTCATAGATCGAATCGCCAAAACTCACCGATCGGTCAAAGATTGATATCTTGGCCTGGTCAGCCGGCATATATTCACCGTTCAGATAGACAATTCGCGTCATCGGCCCGTCATCCCTTATTTATCGAAGTTCAAAATGTTAGCATATCGCTGATGTCTAATAACCTTCAAGCTCAAGAAACCGCTAAGTTGCATCGCCGCCAAACTTTAGCCGCTGAATTTCGGCAATTTTTGCCTGCCGAAAACGTGGTTGATCAACCGACTTCGCTTGCCGCTTACGAATGCGATGGTCTCAGCGCTTATCGGCAACAGCCCTTGTTGGTGTTGCTACCTGAAAATATCGAGCAGGTTCAGAAGGTGATGCGAGTCTGCCATCAACACCAGCTACCGGTGGTGAGCCGCGGTGCTGGCACCAGCCTCTCCGGTGGTGCCCTGCCGCACGCCGACGGTGTGGTTTTGAGCCTGGCGAAAATGAGCCAAATTTTGCAGGTCGATCAACTGGCGCGCTGTGCCAGAGTTGAGCCCGGCGTGCGCAACCTGGCGATTTCAGAAGCGGTTAAGTCACTCGGCCTTTACTACGCCCCTGACCCGTCGTCACAAATTGCCTGTTCGATTGGCGGCAATGTCGCTGAAAATGCCGGTGGCGTGCATTGTCTTAAATATGGCCTAACCCTGCACAACATCCTGGCGTTGAAGCTGGTCGACAGCGAAGGCGATATTTTTGAAATCGATCAGCGCTGCCTGCAGGCACAAGGTTATGATTTGTTGCCGTTGTTGGTGGGCTCGGAAGGCATGCTCGCTATTGTGGTTGAGGTCACGGTTAAATTATTGCCAATTCCAGTCTGCGCGCGGGTCGTCATGGGGGTGTTTGATTCGATCGAAAAAGCCGGCGAGAGCGTCGCCAAGATCATCGCGCGGGGGATTATTCCGGGCGGCATCGAGATGATGGATAATCTCGCGATTCGAGCCGCCGAGGATTTTGTGCATGCCGGTTATCCGGTCGATGCCGAGGCGATTCTGATCTGCGAACTCGATGGCACCGAAGCCGAGGTTGTGGCGCAAATCGAGCAAGTCGAAGCGGTGCTGAAGGCCGGCGGCGCGGTTGAAACGCGGCTTGCAAAAGACGATGCCGAACGCGCTTTATTCTGGTCGGGCAGAAAGGCGGCGTTTCCGGCTGTGGGGCGTTTGTCGCCCGATTATTACTGTATTGACGGCACCATCCCGCGAAAAGCACTGGCGGCGGTTTTGACCGGCATTCGCCAGTTTTCTGCTGACTATGGCTTGCCGGTGGCGAATGTCTTTCATGCCGGTGACGGCAACCTGCACCCGCTGATTCTTTATGATGCGAACAACGAGGGTGAACTCGCCAAAACCGAAGAACTCGGCAGCAAGATCCTGCAGCTATGCATCCATCACGGAGGCACCATCACCGGTGAACATGGCGTTGGTGTCGAAAAGCTAGGGGAAATGTGTATTCAATTTGGTGAATCCGAGCGTAATCAGTTCCACGCGATCCGCGAGTGCTTCGATCCGCTGAGATTGCTAAACCCTGGCAAGGCAATTCCGACTTTGGCGCGTTGCGCGGAGCATAATGCGATGCATGTTCATGCTGGCGAAGTGCCTTTTCCCGAGCTGGAAAGGTTTTAGAGGGTTTCTCCGCGCATGACTTTCAGCATCGAAGATTCTGACATTGAAGCCGAGTTACACCAGCAGGTGTCGGTGGTGGCTGCTGCAGGTGGTGCGCTTGAGATTGTCGGTGGCGGCAGCAAGCGTTTCTATGGTCGGTCGGTGACAGGTCTTACGCTCGATGTGCAGGGGCACAGTGGCATTATTGACTACGACCCTGCGGAACTCGTGATCACCTTGCGTGCCGGCAGCAATTTGGCCGAGGTTGAGGCTTTGTTGGCCGAAAATCAGCAAATGTTTGGTTTTGAACCACCAACATTCGGCGGTGATGCGACCATCGGCGGGATGATAGCATCTGGGCTGGCCGGCCCTCGGCGAGCCTTCGCTGGCAATATACGTGACTTTGTTTTGGGAGTTAAGTTGCTCAATGGGCGGGGCGAAGTGCAACAGTTCGGCGGACGCGTGATCAAGAATGTTGCCGGTTTCGATCTGTCGCGAGTGATGGTGGGTGCGATGGGAACCTTAGGCGTCATTCTCGAGGCCTCAATTCGGGTGATTCCAATGTTTGAGACTGAAATCACCCTAGCCTTCGAACAGAATGAAGCTGATGATCATATTCGCTGGGTTAACCAACTCGGCGGTCAACCTTTGCCGATTAGCGCGTCGCTCTGGCTCGACGGACAGGCTTGGTTGCGACTGTCGGGCAGCGCGCAAGGGGTGGAGCAGTCGGCGGCTGAGATTGGCGGTGAGCGAGTCGAATTCGACTGGCACTCGGTGCGGGAACAGCAGCATGATTTTTTTAAGGGAGAGAGTCACTTAGCCCGTTTATCGGTTCCAGCGACCTGTGAAAATATCAATAGTGAAGCGGATCAACTGATCGAATGGGGCGGCGCTCAACGCTGGCTTAAGGGCGAACTTGATCTCTCCGAGCTCAGAGCTCAAGCCGAATCGCTGGGTGGCAACGTCTGTGCTTTTCGGGGTTATCCGGATGATGTTTCGGTGTTTCATCCGCTGCCGCAACCGATGCTTAAGCTGCAGCAAAAGCTCAAGTCGAGTTTTGATCCAGATTCCATTCTTAACCCGGGTCGAAT
>CBDTWQ010000273.1:0-3395 GCA_965364115.1 uncultured Gammaproteobacteria bacterium
GGCTAATCGATTTCGATATTCGATTCGCCTACCAAAACCCCAAATATGTCTCCGCTTGGCACGCGTTCTGGGGTGAAGCTAAAGGCAATCAGCTCTATCACTATCTCAGTTTTCCGAGGGATCAGATCTATGGTGACCAGATCGAAAAGTTGATCGAGGCGATAGCAGAAGAAGGGGGCTATGACAAACAAGCAACACACCTGGTAACGCTGGGACTCAACGCGATGCTGTTTGGTATCTGGGTTGAGTCACACCTCAGTCATGACCCTGATGATTGTGAAGCCTACCTGAGCACTGTGCGCATATTCCTCGCCAGGTCTTTTCCCAATCACCCAATCAAATGGGCCCCTGGTTAACCCGCTATGAGTGAACCCGTGCCAACTCCTGAAAACTCTCCTCGGATCAATCGGCCTGCAATGAATTGGCGGCAGAGGTTGCGCTCAAAGTTTTACAACAGCGAGGCCGCAAAAGGTTACACACTGCTCTCTCCAACCTTGCTGGTGATGCTATTCAGCATGTTTGTGCCCTTCGCGATGATGGTGATACTAAGTTTCTGGACTCAGACAGGCTACGATTTCGAGTTCGACACCAGCTTCTCCCTGAATAACTACAGCAAGATTACCGGTAGTGCGGTTTATCACCAATTGATGCTGCGATCGCTCTGGATTTCAGCAACCTGCACCTTTGCCACCATCATCATCTGTTACCCGATGGCCTATTATGTGGCATTTCACGTGCATCGACGCAAGGCTGCTTGGATTATTCTGATGACTTTGCCGTTTTGGACCAGTTACCTGCTGCGAGTTTTTACCTGGAAGGTCATCTTGGGCTATAACGGAGCGATCAACTCGGGCCTTATTTGGCTCGGTGTAATCGACGCGCCGTTGGAATTTCTACTGTATAACCCGACCGCAGTCGTGATCACCTTGACCCATGCCTGGGCTGCTTTCGCGTTGCTACCGATTTATGTTTCGCTGGAGAAAATTGATCGCTCGCTGCTGGAAGCCGCGACTGATTTAGGTGATGGTCCGGTGGCACGTTTTTTTCGGGTCACCTTGCCGCTCTCACTGCCGGGGGTGATTGCCGCCACCGTGTTGATCTTCGTGCCGACGGTGGGAGACTACATTACTCCAGCCATGGTGGGTGGCCCTAACGGTCTGATGCTGGCCAATCTGATTCAGGCTCATTTTGGGGTGATTAATAACTGGCCCGGTGGTTCTGCGCTATCAATCTTTATGATGGTAGTAATCGGTATCATCACGCTGAGTTACATCGGCATAACTCGCCTTGCGATGCGAAATATTCCGTGAAGAGACAAACCTCCTATATCGAGCGCCCTAATCGACCACTGGCGGTATATGCGGTCATGTTTCTCGCATTTCTCTACATTCCCGTGCTGTTGTTGCCATTGTTCTCGTTTAACGAATCGATCTATGTGGCGTTCCCGATCAAAGGCTGGACTTTGCAATGGTACCGCGACATGTTCAACAACGAACCGATGTTTGCCGCGTTGATGAACAGCGTAAGGGTGGGTGCCGTGACCTCCATTTTAGCCACTCTGCTCGGAATTTTCGGTGCTAAGGCGGTCTCTCGCTATCGCATTCCGGGCAAAGGGCCGGTGATTGCGCTCATCATGGCGCCGTTGATTATTCCTGGGGTGATTTTGGGTGTCGCCTTGCTGATATTGCTGAATCGAATTGGGGTGACGATGTCACTCTTTACCGTCACGCTGGGTCACATTCTAGTATGCGTCCCCTTTGCGATGGCAACTTTGATGTCACGCTTCGAAGGCTTTGACCAATCGATGGAAGAGGCCTCTGCTGATCTTGGAGAGAATGGTTGGTGGACTTTTTGGCGAGTCACCTTACCCATGGTTGCGCCCGGCATTCTGGCCAGTTTTCTGCTGTGTTTTACGATTTCTTTCGACGAGTTTATTCTCGCATTTTTTCTCGGCGGCAATGACCCGACCTTGCCACTGTATATGTGGGCACAATTGCGTTTCCCCAACCGCTTGCCCAATGTTCTTGCCATGGGAGCTTGTATTCTCGTGGTCTCTTTTGTTGTCGTCTTCATTTCGCAATGGCTTGTGCGAAATGAAGACGACTAATTTCGTTTACTGAGCTTTCTTCCATGAGTAATAGCAAAACCTTGATCAGTATCGACCAAGTCAGCAAACACTTCGGCGATGTGATCGCCGTGGATAAGGTCAGTATCGACATTGCCGAGGGTGAGTTTTTCTCGTTGTTAGGGCCATCCGGTTGCGGCAAGACGACTCTATTACGCATGCTGGCCGGATTTGAGTCTCCTACTTCGGGCGAGATGTATATCGATGGCAAGCCCATGTCTGAGATTCCGCCGCATCAGCGCCCAACCAATATGGTGTTTCAGAACTACGCGATATTTCCGCATCTCGATGTTGCTGGCAACATTGCCTATGGGTTACGCAAATTGAAGTTGGATAAGATCGAGCAGGCGCGGCGCGTCGATGAAGCATTAGAAATGGTCAAATTACCGGGTTACGGCAAACGGCGTGCAAATGAACTTTCAGGCGGGCAGTTGCAGCGAATTGCGCTGGCGCGAGCGCTGATCATGCGCCCCAAAGTGCTGCTGCTGGATGAACCGCTAGGCGCGCTCGACAAGAAGCTGCGCGAAGAGATGCAACTAGAGCTTCGCGCATTGCAGGAATCAGTTGGAATCACATTTATATTCGTCACCCATGATCAAGAAGAGGCGTTGACCTTATCGGACCGTGTTGCAGTGATGTCGCAAGGCCAGGTGCTGCAAATGGCGTCACCGCAAGAATTGTACAACCACCCAGTCAACGTTGAAGTCGCTCAGTTTATTGGTCAAATGAATTTCTTCGAGGCACAAGTGCTTGAGGTGAACGGCAGCGAGGTTAAACTCGATAGCGCCGGTCTGGGCCAGTTTTCAGCCTCCACGAATGCCGACTTCGTTCGCAACGGCGCATCGGTTATTGCCGCTTTACGTCCTGAAAAAATGATTTTGACCGCAGCGACTGAAACACGCCCAGATAATGCAATCGAAGGGGTTCTAAAGACCTCGGCTTATCTCGGTGATCGCAGCCATTTTTACGTTGCCGTCGAAGGTTGTGAAGAAGCGGTCGCGGTTGCGGGGCAAGAGAATTTTAGCCAAGCAATTAACCGCGGTAGTCAGGTCCAACTGTCTTGGTCGAAAGAATCAATAGTCTTGTTGCCCAAACGCTAGCTTTCCAAGCTGTGCGCTGCTAGCGCGTCGCTAAGCCAGCTTGCTGGCTGCTAAATCAGAAGACCTTAAGCGAGCGACACTCTCATCAACAGTCAACCTCACTGCAATAAAGCTGCCTTAGAGTGAACCGAGGACGTTGCCGTCGCGCAATTCATCAGCGAGGCCTTCTT
>CBDTWQ010000274.1:0-3394 GCA_965364115.1 uncultured Gammaproteobacteria bacterium
TCGAATATCGCGTTGTTGTTTGCGCCACCGGGTTTAACCAGCCTTTTGTTGCTCAGGTTTATCACTGGCTTTTTTCTCGCTGGAATTTACCCGGTCGGGATGAAAATCGCGGCGAGTTGGTATGAAAAAGGTCTTGGGCGGGCATTGGGTTTCCTCGTCGGGGCGCTGGTGCTTGGCACCGCATTGCCGCATTTGATTCGTGCCAGCGGCGCCGAGCTGCCCTGGCAACAGGTCATGATGGGAGTTTCCGGGTTAGCAGCCATCGGTGGCCTATTGATGCTGGTGCTAGTGCCAGACGGCCCCGCTTTACCGAAGAAGTCCCGCTTCAACCCCGGCTCACTGGCAATCATTTTTCGGTCTAGACGTTTTCGCGCATCCGCCTTTGGCTATTTCGGGCATATGTGGGAGCTATACGCCTTTTGGGCATTTGTGCCGATCTGGATCGCGGCTTACAGCACTATCAACAATGCGTCACTCAACATCCCTTTATGGAGCTTCCTGATCATTGCGATTGGCTTCTTTGGCTGCGCCGTGGGCGGCTTGATTTCAGCACGCAGCGGCAGTGCAAAGGTCGCCGCCATTCAGCTGGCTGTCTCGGGAATCTGTTGCCTGTTGTCACCTTTTTTGTTCGAAGCCGGGTTAATCAGTGTCCTTATTTTCCTATTGATTTGGGGGGTCAGCGTGATCGGAGATTCACCCCAGTTCTCGGCCTTGAATGCCGCCTACGCCCCGCGTGAATATGTTGGTTCCGCACTGACCATCGCTAACTCAATCGGCTTCCTAGTCACCGTTTTCAGCATTCAATTGATCAATTCATTATTGCCTTTGATCGGACCACAATTCATATTTTGGCTATTGCTGCCGGGGCCAATTCTGGGCCTATGGATGATGAGGCCTTTGTTTGAAGATCTATCCGTCGGGTAGAATTTTCGGAATCATTTAAGCTAGGCAACTGGCAAAATCGACTTCAGTTTCATCAACGGGATTCACCGTAATAACGGGAACGGTCGTAGCGATTTCGACTATTCACTAAACAATATTGACTCTAGCTTTTTTGCGGCTTTCTTCATGCTCGGAATTTTCGCTTCTAAATTTTTCAAACTTTTGCGCGAGGTGAGTGAGTGAGTTGAGAGACAAGAACAAAGACTGTCATTTTGATTGTAGATCGGAACTGAAGCACCAATCATTCCATCGAACCATTCTTCGTTATCGAACGCATATCCGCGGGCCTGAATTTTTTCGATTTCTTCGGCGAAACCTTTTTGCGTGGTGATCAGGTTTCTCGCAGGTCTAATAGTTTTATTGCTTTTGAAAATCTCAATCGCTTGCAGGCGTTCGAAGGTGCTCAAATAGAGCTTGCCAGAAGCGCTGCAAACCAACGGCAGCTGATCACCAATCCTGATGTTATTTTGCAACGGCCAGTGCGATTCGAAACGATCATAATAGGTTAGAAATTCACCATCGGGCACCGACAGACTGACCGTTTCGTCGAGCTCGGCACATAACTTCTTCAACACTACTCGCCGCAATGTAACCTGTGGTTCATGAGTGAGCGAGTTGAGCAAAAGCGAGCGCAAACTCGAGCCCGACACATAACTGCCCGATGGGCTTAGCGCGATGAACTTGGATTCGGCGAGACCTTCCAGCAATCGATAGACGGTTGGCAATGGGATCTCGAGGCTATTCGACAACTGTATCGCGGTGGCGGCACTTGGCTCGCCTACAACAGCGCCCAACACTTCAAGATTGCGTTTTGACGAGGTTCTTTTGGCACTAGACGTCATCTCATTTATGATCTTTTTTTTAGCATTTAGACTGGCATAAGCGACCAGCGACATTATTAATAATCATTGCTTAGGTTCTAATCCTAAAGATGAACTTGACTGGTTGCCGTTCATTGTTTGCATTTAATTAGCTTCATTTTATTGAACAAAATTAACTGGCCACGCAGCTGCGAACTTCACTGTTAACCGCTGCCTTTGCCTGATTTAATTCTAACGGGTTAACCACTCTGACCGTGGCGACTTTGTTCTGCGTAAAAAAGTCGACCGCGTCTTTACCCTGCACTTTGTTGTTGCCAACCAGGGAATCCTTAATCCCGCCAAATGGCAGATAAGGGTGCGGCGCGCAAATGCCGACATTGACTCCAACCATTCCAACCTCAGCTCGATTGATGAAGGTTTCCATGTAGTAACTGTTCTGAGTGAAGATGCAGGCGCCATTACCCATGCGTTGATTCTTTATCAGTTGCAGCCCGTCCTCTAAACCACCGACTTTGATGATACTGAGCACTGGGCCAAATATTTCCTCTTGGGCGATTTTCATGCAGGGCGTTACATCAGTGAAAATGGTTGGGCCAACAAAAAAGCCCTTTTGATTCGCCTCCGGCACTTTCGGCTTGCGCCCATCCAACACGAGATTGGCACCGGCCTCAACGCCTAAGTGAATGTAGTTTTCGATTTTGGCTTTTGCCTGCGCGGAAATCACCGGGCCCATAAATATGTCGGGGTCGCGCGCATCTCCCAAAGTGAGATCAGCTGAGGCTTCTAGCAGGCGCTCGACCAATTCATCATGGATTTCAGACACAACCGCAATGTTGGATATCGCAAGGCAACGCTGTCCGGCCGAACCGTAACCCGACATCAAAATGTTTTCGACCAACAGATCCATCGGCGCATCTTCCATCGCCAGCAGGAAATTCTTCGCGCCCCCGAGCAGCATGGTTTTCTTGCCGTTGCGCCCGCATCCTTCTGCAATCGCTTTAGCGGTGGGCGTTGAACCAACCAGGCAGACACCCACAACATCTTCATTCTCATACCAAGCTTCGACCACTTCTCGGTCGCCATGAACCACATTGACCACACCATCGGGCAGGCCAATTTCAACCAGCAGGCGCATCATCTTTTGCATGAATAACGGTGACTCGCTCGATGGCTTATAAACAAAGGTGTTGCCGGTCGCAATCGCGATAGGGATAAACCAACCAAACACCAATGCTGGAAAATTAAACGGCGCCACACCACAAAAAACACCCATCGGCATTTTTATAACTCGGCCATTAATCCCGTTGGCGATTCCCTGAATCGTTTCACCTTGCATCAAGGTCGGCGTGCTGCAAGCCATTTGAACAATTTCGATGACTCGATTAACTTCACCCCGGGCTTCGGAAATATGTTTGGCTTGGTCCAGCGCGATTGATTGCGCTAGTTCCTCCAGGTTTTCCTGCATCGCACCGTAAAGTTTAAACAGATAGTCCATTCGTTTCGGCAAGGGTGTGCCGCTCCAAGCCGGATAGGCCTCAGCAGCAGCGTTGACCGCCTGATTCGAGATGCTCGGAGTCGATTGCGGCACTTCACCGATGACTTCACCAGTGGAAGGATTGATGAGCGGCACC
>CBDTWQ010000275.1:0-3393 GCA_965364115.1 uncultured Gammaproteobacteria bacterium
TTCAATCAGAGGGTTGTTTTTTCGAACGGGTGACATTGCCAACTAGTGGTTTAAAAACTGCCTCGCGATGACCTTAGTTTTCTCGCGCGCTTCCCCGCCAATTTGCGCCAAGTCTTCAATCTCGAGGCCCACTGCGTTCAGCGCTTCGGGTCGTATCTGCAAACCATAACAGCTGCCATCACTGGCAACCATGTTAGCGTTAACCCATGCATCTGCGATATGTATCGCGCTCGCCGCAACAAAGGTTTCACCATCATTTTCCGGCTGATGATGACAAGCAATTGGCTGCCATATAGGCTCCGGCACACGCCATAGTTGAAGCAGTTTCGCGCCGATGTCTGCATGCGAATAGTCAAGCACCGACTGCTCCAGCGAAAATAGGCTGGCTTGAGTCGTCTCGTGGCGTTGCAACAGTTGTTGCACCAAATCAGGAAATTTGAGATACAACACCAGTCGCCCAATGTCATGCAGCAAACCTGGAATATAAAAGCTGTCCGCCTTTGCGATGCCACCCTGCTTGGCCAGCGAGCACGCCATCACCCCTACTGCGATGCTGTGCTCCCAGAAGTCGTGCATATTGACGAGCTCGGGCGGTAACCCCTCAAATGCCTTGATCACCGAGGTCGCTAACACCAGTTCGCGAATTTGGCGTAAACCAATCACACCAATCGCTCGCTCCACTGTTTCGATATTAGTCGGAAAGCTGAAGAAAGCGCTGTTAGCTAAGCGCAGCAGTCGCGCACACAGGTCCGGATCAGATTGCAGCAGCTTGGCGACCGACTCGGCTGTCGACCCGTCACTCATCACTTCCTCTTCCAAGCGATAGTAGATATTAGGCAAGCTAACCAACTGGTCGACATCGACTACCAGCTTTTCTAACCCACTGTTTCCACGAACCTTGTCGATAGAGAGTGTTTTGATTTCAATCATACGGCTTAAGGCGTTTTTTCGGCATGCCTGATCGGTCGGCCATACAGGTGAATTCTTGAGTAACCAAGCGATCCGCCCTAATGCTATCTGCCTAAGCTATCAGTTAGCCGGCATTTATAGACACTTTCTCATAACTAGCAATGCTTCAAACTCACTTCTTATAGGGCAACTGACACATTGTCAGCAGCGCTGCATGACAACTGCCTTACCCTTGGAGTCAATTGAGTGATCACAGGTCATCTAGCCACAGCACTGGGCGAGAGCGCGAAGTTCCATCTGCACCTTGGTGGTTACTAATCGTTGCGGCGCATCTCAATTCTCACGCGTATCAAGGACCGGTCTCTTGTATGGATTGACACTGGCACCCTTCGCTTCTCTTCTACTCTGATCTGCACTTAGCATTCTTTGATCCCCACTCCGACCTGAGTCGATCAGATGTTTAGACGCATTTTCGGTCGTTTATCTAGTCGCTTTGCTGGTTCGACAAAATGCCGACTAACAACTCGGCGAATTGATCTGAATTCAAAATTTGGCCAGAAGATCCAGGGTTAATTATTAGCGGCACGCGTATTCACCAACTGACTAGAAATAGCTGACAAATCAGTCAGCCATTCAGCCCATTTAAAGATCGACGATTTACCTCGCAAATGCCTGTTGCTGCCAACCAGAAGTCGTCAAAAAAAAGTAAATTTTTATCGAAAAAAAAATTTCTGACCGAATAGATTTATTGTTAACCAATGCGCCTTAGCGGGAAGCCTTTTCTGACGCCATTTGACAACTTAAAAGCCTAGTTATCCACAGCTTATTCGCTTGTCTTCCACAGGCTCATACACAGCATAATGTACTTGACCTTCGCTCAAAACACACTATATTGTGTTTCGACTATATATTCGCTGAATAATGAATATTAGCGCTGGTCAGTTACTCCGCAATCCGAGAAAACAGTAAGTATTGCTACCGAAAGTTAGCCAATTACTTGAATTTTCTAGGGAGAGAGAACGCCAGGTTTAGGTCGCGGCGCACAACTGCGAAAACAAATTTAATTATAGGTCTGACATCAATGCAAAACATCGAATCACCGTTAACTAAGGCGGCGGTCGAACCCGTCGAGCAAGCCCCGGTTTCAACCGAAGAATCTATCGTCTCATCAGGCAATCAATATAATGTCGTTCGCCGCAACGGCAAACTCACTAGCTTCTCCAAAGACAAGATTTCGATTGCCATGACCAAAGCGTTTTTGGCCGTCGAGGGTGGCCAAGCCGCGGCGTCAACTCGGGTTCATGAGACCGTTGAGAAGTTGACTAATCTGGTCGTCACCACGCTAACCCGTCGCAAGCCCGAAGGCGGCACCTTTCAAATTGAAGACATTCAAGACCAGGTAGAACTGGCGTTGATGCGTAATGGCGAACAAAAGGTAGCGCGCTCCTATGTGCTCTATCGGGAAGAACGATCAGCAGCGCGCGCGCAGAGCAATGCCGACACGCAAGATCAAGCAGCCAAAGATCAACGCATTGAATTGTCTGTAAAGCTGGCTGACGGCAGTTTGGCACCGCTCGACATTAAGCGTCTGGAAACGGTTATCGAAGAGGCCTGTAACGGCTTAAAAAGCGTTGATCGCGAAAGAATTTATAACGATACGCTGAAAAATCTTTTTGATGGCGTCGCGCAGGCAGACATTAGCCCTACTTTGGTCATGAGTGCGCGAGGCATGATCGACCGCGAACCCGAATATTCGCAAGTTGCGGCTCGACTATTGCTCGATGCGTTGCGTAGCGAATCGTTGGGGCTGCTAAACGGCAGCGTCACCAATGCGACTTTCGCAGAAATGACTGAGCGCTATGACAGCTACTTCACTAGCTATATCAAAAAGGCAGTTGATCTCGAACTGCTAGACAAAGAGCTTCTCAATTACGACTTAGAGCAACTGGGTCAGGCCTTAAAACCGGAACGCGATCTGCAATTTAACTACCTTGGTTTACAGACTCTATATGACCGCTATTTCATCCATCATGAAGACGTTAGGTTTGAGTTGCCTCAAGCGTTCTTTATGCGGGTCGCGATGGGGCTGGCCATCAATGAGGTGCAACGCGAAGCGCGAACCATCGAATTTTACAACTTGCTGTCGTCTTTTGACTTCATGAGCAGCACCCCGACGCTGTTCAATTCAGGTACTTTGCGACCACAACTGTCGAGCTGTTACCTGACCACCATTCCAGATGATCTCGATGGCATCTTCAGCGCGATCAAGGACGATGCGATGCTGTCAAAATTTGCCGGCGGACTCGGCAACGACTGGACACGAGTGCGCGGCATGGGCTCTCATATCAAAGGCACCAACGGCAAGTCTCAGGGCGTGGTGCCCTTTCTGAAAGTGGCCAACGACACCGCGGTGGCGGTCAATCAAGGCGGCAAACGCAAGGGAGCGATGTGTGCGTACCTTGAGACATGGCACCTCGACATCGA
>CBDTWQ010000276.1:0-3392 GCA_965364115.1 uncultured Gammaproteobacteria bacterium
CGTAGTAGCCATCATCCGCAGTAAAATCAAACATTCCCGCGGTCTCGGTGATCGTTTTAATATTCTGCTCGCCCACGTATAACACTTCATCCGCGCGATTCCGTGCAAGTCCCTGCTGCTGCAGGCTGCCGGCCATTCTGAGCTCCATCACCGCGGTGTCCATTGAACTCACCCCGATCAAAGTGAGAATCACTAAAATCACGATTGCGACGAGCAGCGATACACCGCGTTGCTTGTTCGGGTTAGACTGTAATTGTGGTTTACGAAAGGTCATATGTAGATCTCCCTAATTCCGAATTGAAACGACGTGGGAATACAACTGGCGGCGAAAATTGTCGTTTGGTGTATACGACTGATCACCCATCTGGTAGGTTTCACTATCGGTATAGTCAGCTTCAGGACAAATCGTGCGGATCAGCATCCAAATTCTAACCGCCTTAATTTCCTTCCAGCCATCCATACTCGACAAATAATCGGCGTCGAAATACTCTTTGCCATCGGTGTATCGGACCTGAAAATGCTCAACACCGGGCAAGACTTCTTCAGAGGTCGGCTTGCCAGAGTCGTCTAGGCGCACTCGAAAAAGCGCAGGAATAGCCTGGTTACTGCAAGTTTTAAAAGTCGTGCCGTCGTAACCACCCGATGTGCCCACATAATAGCTAAAGGCCTGAAGCTCTCTAATATTGTCTTCGTTTCTGGGGATTTCATTTTGCAAACTTGCTTCATCAGAGCCGAGAAAAATGGCGCCACGAAACAGTGAACTGCGAATATATAATCGATTTTCATCCAGCGCGCCGGTTTCAATCCAGGGCGTCGCGTAGCGAATTGTCAAGATATCGCCTCTCAAACGATCGGCTTCGGCGATGCAGTCATAGCCTGTACTCGTATCATTGAGTCCATAAACTGGATCCGAAATCATTCTCCCCCATTCAGTGTCGACTTTGCTGCAACTGCTGCCCGGTTCGATTTGACCTAGGCTTCCCTCAATCTGGCTATTGTCTGAATTGCCACCCATATAGCCCGCACGCTTCAAGTCGGTCACCACTAAATGAGTTGCCACCCGACCATCTTCTTGCAGCTGTGACAAATGATTCGTAGACTGATATGACTGCTTACTGGTAATCAGCATTTGCATCAGCCCCATCACCAGAAAAATTCCTATCGCCAGTGCCACCATAATTTCCACCAAGCCAAGACCTGATTGATGATGCAACTTGGATTTCATCACACGACGGTCACCGGCCAGATTAATGGCCATAGTCGTGGTCGGCATGGAGAAACGATTAACGATAAATTTCATGTCTTAGACCGATGGGATAGAAAGTTCGATCTGGACACATTCCAGATCGGCGCTGGTTGCAATTGGGCAATTTTTGCCCGTACTGCCGCTGTTATCGGCGTCCCAACGAACGGTTAAAACAAAGGTGTTGGTGGTGCCTGTTTTGCGCGCGACCTCGCCGCTGCCCGAAGGCAAGCTGCCCTCTATCTGCTCCCACCAGCTTTCTACATCATAAAGCGCCAACTGCTGGTCATTACAACTGGTCGCAACCTCAACACACTCTGTGGTGGTTTGCGGTGCACCGGAAAGGAGATAACGATCTTCGAGCACCGCGACCGGGTTGACCCGCATCCGTTCGGCCAAATCTTCGGCCAGCATGATCGCCGACCCTGCACTCTGTGAACCCTTCAGGTTCTTCATCGCAGTCACATGCAAGGCCGCCGAGCCGAGTACACCAATCGCGATCACAATCACTGTCACCAGCACTTCGATCATGCTGTCGCCACGTTGGCGCAATGCGCTGCGACCGGCTTCCATTTTTCTATGTCTCATAATCATCTCTATCAATCCTTACATGGAGTCCGATCAAAACGTAACTTCGCCCGATATAGGCGTAATTCCTTCCGATGTAGACTTGCCTTCGTCCGATGTAGATGCGCCTTCGTCCACTGCATTTAGCTGGATGGGCCTTCCGTTGAGACCGATAAATATATTGATCCCTTGAATGCCACTACTATCGGCCTTTATATTGATTTTTTTGGAACTAATTAGATTCGTTCGTCCAGAAGACAAAAAGTGAACGACTTTGACATCATCAACGGTTTTTATTGACTCGTGATAGCTTGGTTGAACCCGTAACACGATATCTTCATCGCCGACCTCGTTATCTAGACCGGCATTAGTAAAAACGATCCAGCCTTCTCGCCACGCAATAGCATCGTCACAATCAGTTCCGGCGGCATTGCTTGTGCAAATAGTCACTGGGGTCAACCGCGCCGTACTTTCAGCTTTGGCAAAACGCATTGCGGTTGCCAAATCGTTGGAAATTCCAGAGATACGGCCATTACCGATCATATTGGACATACTGGGCGCCGCGAGGGCGGTCACAATCCCGAGGATGGCGAGACCGATCATCAGCTCAAGCAGGGTGAATCCTTTTTCGGATGGTTTTTTAGAAAGTCGCACGACGGTCCAGTTTCAATTTTCAATGCATAAGTTATAGCTGATAATTAACAACTGTCAGCTGCACCGGGACAAACGGCCAACTTCTCAGGACAAATGGTCAATAAGCTTCGAAAACATTGATTTCATTGGTTTTTTGATTGTGAAGTGGGTCACAGTTTGGACCTGAAATGACACTATTTGCGATCGAAAAAACAGGTTTCGAAGGTCAATAATCTTGATTATTTGTTTAATCAACCACTCACTTATCTGAAACTGGGGCCATGGTGCGGCCGCGTTGATTCGTATGCTTAATGTCGTCAGTGCCTAATAATCGGTGCTTAATAGTCGATATAAGCGCAAATTCATTGAAGCGGGATGCTGATCCGACAAGACCTCAACGTGGAAAACACAAGACAAGGCGCAATCTAGAAAGTCAGGTCGGCCGCCTTGTTTCGAGCCAAGCAAGATTCAGATTCGAAATGCCGTTGCGGGCTGCCGGCTGAAATCAACTTGAGCACTTTCACAACAGCGAATGCAACCGGGAGGCAGGCTTCACACACGCCGTTTTTTTTCGAACACACTAATTTATCGGATTCTCTATATAGAGGAATCACTTTGGTTGCGGCGATTCAATCATCATCCACTTCAACAACGAAGTGCCGAAACAGTAACGACCAACCTCCGATACTAAAAAAGAAGCTATCGCATTCGCGGCTTTAACAACACGCGCTAAGCCAGCAATAAAGCGCTCAACAAATACAACAGTTGTGACTCAATTGGCACCAATAGCGCGGAAATATGACGATTCGCTGACTATACTCAAGCTCATCAACAGTCAGGTCAAAGCGCATCGGCAACGGTCGCTTGAACTTTTGGCTCAACTTGCCGTGGCGATGACGGTGTATTCGGAGACTAATCGATGAAATGTTTGAAACAGCAGTCTGGCTTC
>CBDTWQ010000277.1:0-3382 GCA_965364115.1 uncultured Gammaproteobacteria bacterium
ACCATTCAGTACCAACCCAGAAAAACTTATTGCCACCAAAAGTATCTTGAACTGAGTAGTTCACAACCGTCATAATCGGGATGATAGCTGACAATGCGACCAGTATAAAAACAGGAATGACAAGCAACCACGCTTTATTGTTAAAGGTTTTTTCCATGATCTATAGTCCTCTTCCGTTAACTAGGGGATAAACCAAATGATCGTCTTGATAAATGTTGATACGTGAAGTTTCGAAGGTTATTTTTGGATCAGATGGGATGCTTTCCCCCTCCTGCAAGACAATATTTAGTTCAATACTATCAATAGTTGCATGAACAATCTTGAAGCGACCAATATCATCAACACCCGTAATCTGAGCGGGAATTCCTGGGCCAGCTTTATTTAGCGAAATAAATTCCGGTCTAATGCCAAGCTCCACTTTACCTGTTAAATCAGGATAACCGCCTTTGAGATCGACAGAATGATTTCCAATTTTCGCTTGATTGCCGACAACCTCAACAGCGAGAATGTTCATACCCGGTGATCCAATGAAATAGCCTACAAACGTATGTTTTGGTTCATCAAAAAGCTCTTCAGGCGTACCAATTTGAACCACATCCCCGTCATACATGACGACTACCTTGTCGGCAAAAGTCAACGCCTCAGTTTGATCATGAGTAACATAAATCATGGTGTGATTAAACTGGCGATGAAGATCTTTTAATTTAGTCCGCAGCTGCCATTTCATATGTGGGTCAATAACAGTCAACGGCTCATCAAACAGGATGGCATTGACATCATAACGAACTAATCCACGGCCAAGAGAGATCTTCTGTTTTTCATCGGCCGTTAGCCCCCGAGCCTTTAGATTAGCCTTATCACCCAAATCGAGCACATCGATCATTTCCTCAACTCGCTTAGATATTTCATCCTGCGGAACATTACGGTTTTTTAATGGAAACTCGAGATTCTGACGCACTGTCATCGTGTCATAGATAACAGGGAATTGGAAAACTTGCGCAATATTACGCTGCTCAGGCTGAAAGGTTGTGACATCGCGATCATCAAATAGAATCTTTCCTTTCGATGGCACCAATAACCCGGATATGATATTTAAGAGCGTGGTTTTGCCGCAACCGGAAGGCCCTAAAAGAGCATAAGCTCCGCCATCATCCCAGACGTAATCAATTTCCTTCAACGCGAAATCATCATCCGTCTTTGGGTTTGCTAAGTATGAGTGCGCCAATTTGTCGAGTGTGATTTGGGCCATTACGCTAACCCCGCGCTTGGAGCCGACATAAGCGCATCGCGCCCATCAAATATGAAAAATTTAGATGGGTCCATATACACTGGAATCTGATCCCCGATTTCCACCCTATGAACACCATGAGTTAACACAACCAATTTCAGATCGCCTTGCGACACATGAATAAAAGTTTCAGATCCAGAAATCTCAGTGGTAGAGACTGGCGCTTCAATCTTAAGTGAGGCCTCTTTAGATTCACCTAACATTAAATGGTGAGGACGAATACCGATACTGTAAGGGCCATCTGGCAAACTCGGGAGATCTTTTGGGCAGTCAACCTGCCCTTGTGAGAACACAAATTTAGATCCCTTTTTCTGCATTGGAATGACATTCATTGGAGGATCTGAGAAGGTCTGTGCTGTGTTTAAATTTGAGGGTTTATTGTAAACATCGATAGTCGCACCAAACTGGGTAACACAGCCTTCATGCAAGGTCGCCGTCCTACCGCCAAGCAACAATGCTTCTTGTGGCTCTGTCGTTGCGTAAATAAATATCGCCCCCGTCTCGGCAAAGATACGCGGTAATTCTATTCGAAGCTCTTCACGCAATTTGTAATCCAAATTAGCAAGCGGCTCGTCTAACAAAACAAGTTCAGCACCTTTCACTAATGCTCGTGCAAGCGCTGTACGCTGCTGCTGCCCACCCGACAAATTAAGAACCCCTCTATCTAGAAAAGGTGTAAGTTTCATCAAATCAGCGGCTTCACGAACTTTTATATCAATCGACTTTTTATCAACTCCCGCCACACGCATTGGAGACGCAATGTTTTCGTAGACCGTAAAAGCGGGATAATTTATGAACTGCTGATAAACCATCGCAATATTACGTTTTTGAACGGGCATCCCAAGAACACTTTCACCATCCATCAGTATTTCACCGGAAGTTGGCCTATCAAGTCCCGCCATCAATCTCATTAATGAAGTCTTGCCAGACAAAGTTGAGCCGAGCAGGACATTTAGAGAACCTTTCTCTAACTTCAACGAAACATCATTTATGTGAAGCGAACTACCCACTTTCTTGCTCAAATTCCGCAGTTCTAACAATTCCGACTCCTTAACAAACACTTAATGGGACGCTACCCTTTAAAGTTAGTTTGATGGCTTGCAATCAGCGCCAGGCTGACTACCAATAGCGCTAAAACCGTTCTATTTGAGTTGCCCCAATAGGGCGTAACCCGGACTACTGCGCCCAATTCTTAAATCTAACCAGGCGTCTCTTGAAGCAATCGTAACCGGCGCTTCGACCTTACTTAATCAAGGTTACTTCACCACCGTCACCGTGCATTGCGAATGCCTGACAACTTTGGCGGCACAAGACCCCAGCAAAAGATTCTCAATCTGAGTGTTATGCGACCCAATTACAATCAAATCAATCTTATCGGTTTTCGCCTGTTTTAATATCCGCTCGGCCGGATTCCCCTCAGCCACAACAGCATTGACTTCGATACCTTCTGGAACATTGCTATCGACATATTGCCTCAATTGACGAGCGACTTCTTTCAAAGCTTCCTTAGCCGCCCCTGCTTCAAAGAAAGAGGCAACTAAGGGCGAGCCAAAGCCGGGGGCTACCGTGATAACGGTCAAGTTCGCCTTCGATCGCTGGGCTTCCTCGAGCGTGATCTTGAGCGCCTTAGCCGATTCTGCGGAATGCTCCATATCAACCGGAAGTAGTATATTTTTATACATGGCTATGCTCCTACAGGCACTAGTTTGTCTTTGTCTCGTCGTGTCACTTGAGTCTTCCATACGACAATCAACAATAGAATCGCCGGAATATAAAACCAGCGTTTGTCGGGTGTGTCTGCTCTTTGCTGCACGTCGACAACCTCCCAGTCAAAATCGATCTTCTGTTTTTCCGCCGCGCCGCCAAACACAAGATTGTCGACTAGAAACTTGCCACCTTCTTCGCGTAATTCCAAACCGGCCGCCATTTCCAGACGTTCCTTACCAGCTCCCGGACTACCCACCGGCAGCATCACGACCTTGTCGACTAGGTCGCCTTCCAAGGTTTCACCGACCACGTGAATTCTCAGCAAACCATTGTTAGGTAGTGCTTCGGCCACCTGGTAGATCTTGCTGGCCTCGACTTTCTCGAGTG
>CBDTWQ010000278.1:0-3380 GCA_965364115.1 uncultured Gammaproteobacteria bacterium
AGCTGATAAGGCGAAAAATAGCGGGCAGCTATGAATTGACATAGCTAGTTTAAGGTTCCGCTCTAATTAAAGCGCCAATTTCACTCAGGTAGAAGTTAAATCCGTAACAAAAAAACCTTGCACTCGAGCCGCTAACAGGCGAGAATTCGCGCCCATTTAGCGCCCCGAAGCAAAAACGGGCGCAGATTAGAACTTAGACCATTAACTTAGACCATAAGATATCAGGCCAGATCATGAAAAAAGATATTCACCCGAAGTATCGAGATGTCGTCTTCCAAGACATCTCTTCAGAATTCACTATCCTGACGAAGTCGACTGCGCAAACACGCGAAACGATCACATGGGAAGACGGCAATGAGTATCCATTGCTGAAACTTGAAGTCTCTAGCCAATCGCACCCTTTTTACACCGGCAAGCAACACATTCTGCAAACTGCTAAGCAAGTTGACAAATTCCGTCAGCGCTACGGTAAATAGATCAACAAATCCTAGTAATGGGTGCCAATGCACCCTTTTATACCTCGCTGTTTTCGAGGTAGCCCTTAGAAAACCTGCAGATGATGGCTAATACCCACCTGACCCTAGGTAGATTGAAGCAAAGTAGATTAAACCTAGGCAGACTAACTCCAGCACCCCGATTGATATGCGTGTTAGTCGCTCTGGCAACTCTGTGCAGCTGCGCGACCAACCCCGTCTCGGGTGATCTCGACTTTGCGCTGATTTCAGAATCAAAGGAAATTCAGCAAGGGCGCGAATTCAATCAACAAGTTCTAAAGCAATACGAAATCTACGATGACCCCGATTTGCAGCAATACATTAGCCGCATTGGGCAAGCACTCGTCGCCAAGAGCCACCGCTCAGACTTACCATTCACCTTTACCCTGTTGGATTCGCCAGAAATTAACGCCTTTGCTCTGCCGGGCGGTTACATCTACATCACCCGTGGGATCCTCGCTTACCTCAATTCCGAAGCTGAACTTGCTGGTGTTCTCGGTCACGAAATTGGTCATGTCACCGCACGGCACTCGGTACGCCAACAAACCAGCCAGGTCGCCACTAGCCTGCTTGGCATCTTAGTCGCCGCCACCACTGGCGACCGGTCCTTAGGCGACCTTAGCCAGCAGTTAGGAAGCGGCATCATTCGAGGCTACGGGCGAGAGCATGAACTCGAAGCTGACCGATTAGGCGCTATCTACTTGCACCACGTCGGTTACGACCCCAAACAAATGCTCGAGGTGATTGGCGTACTGAAGGATCAGGAAGTCTATGAAAAAGCGTTGGCGAAACGAGAAAACCGTGAGCCCAATATCTATCATGGAGTTTATTCAACTCACCCCAGAAATGATGATCGCCTGAAGTCGGTCGTGCTAGCAGCAAGAAACCTCGATTCGACTCACTATTCCGATCCGGGCGAGTACAGATTTCATTCAAAAATTGATGGATTACTTTGGGGGCCGAGTATTAAGCAAGGTGTTCTAGTTAAGAATCAGTTGCACCATGCAGATCTGCGGTTCTCGATCCAGTTTCCCAACCAATGGAAAGTGATCAACAGACCAGACAAGCTGCAAGCACTCGATCCTGAATCAGGCGCGTTGCTGCAAATGGAACTGGTTAATCGCCAGCCAGAGGAGTCACTCAGCCAATTGTTGCAGCGCATCAGCGGCGAAGACTCGCTCCAGATCGAAGCCACCTCGAACGGCGCCAAGGCTCAATTCCAGCAGAACATTAATCAAGACCAACAACGACCGGTCATTGTTTTTGCTATGCCACTCAATCAGCAACAGGTTTTAACCCTTTTTGGCACCGCTGCGGTCAAACACTTCTCAGACATGGTGATTCAATTTGAAACCGTGAGTCAAAGCTTCATCCAGTTATCAGCAGAAAAAATCGAAAATTTACCTACGCCCAGATTGAGACTAATCAAGCCCGCAGCCAACCAAAGCTTTTCTAACTTGGCCCAACAATCGGCCCTCGACTATGAAGCCGAGAATCTGCTGCGTATACTGAACAGGGCGTTCCCAGACGGCGAAATCACGGCAATCGGAACCGTAAAGACTATATTGGTCGATCAATAACCAGGATGAATATCCAGGATGAATAAATGGGCGGCTCAACTCATCACTTTACTGATCGTCTGCCTGAATACGGCTGACGCAGCCAACCATCAATCTAGCAGCACCTGCGAATTGATTGCCGGCAAACTCGCCAGCGTTAGCCTGACCGAGTGTCAGTCGCTAGAGATGAAACCCAGTGGACATTTCTCGGTCGAAGGTTTGTCGCTAATGGTGAAGGAATACCCGCCGCTACCGGGGCGAACGCCGAAAGGTAGAATTCTGCTGGTGGGCGGCACTCACGGTGATGAACTCAGTTCGATCAGCATCGTTTTTAAATGGATGCACACGCTCGAAAAACATCACTCGGGGTTGTTTCACTGGCGGGTAAACCCACTGTTAAACCCGGATGGCGCGTTACAGCGGAAACATAGCCGGACCAACGCCAACGGAGTCGATTTAAACCGAAATTTTATTACCCCCAATGCCCCAGAAGGCGCCCCTTTGAATTATTGGAAAACCCGCGCCAAACGAAGCAAGCGACGATTTCCGGGTCTATTCCCACTCAGCGAGCCCGAGACCTACTGGTTGTTTGAAGAAATCAAAAACTTTAAACCAGACGTTATAGTTGCGGTCCATGCACCTTACTCGCTGGTCGACTACGACGCGCCGGATCGAGGCAAGGCACCCGAGCGAATTGGTCAGCTCTATAAGAACCTAATGGGCACCTACCCTGGATCGTTGGGCAACTATGCCGGCATCTATCGCGGCATTCCGGTTATCACCCTAGAACTGCCGCACGCTGGAATCATGCCGAGCAAGAATCACATCCGTCGCTTATGGACAGATCTGGTGCGCTGGCTGATTAATTACTTTTAGCTGCCGAGGTCCACGCCCCCGCCGCGCCAGCCTATTTTCCTAGGCTTTTTTGTGAGATATTGAGAAACATCAACCTTCCATTGAGACTACCGCAAGTGTCTAATTTCCCTACAATTCGTAAACGCCGAATGCGGCGAGACGATTTCTCGCGTCGTTTGATGCGTGAAAACACCTTAACAGTAGACGATTTAATCTACCCAATGTTCGTGGTAGAGGGCAAGCAACAGCGACAACCGGTCGCGTCAATGCCCGGAATCGATCGGCTCAGCATCGATCTACTGCTGCAAGAAACGCGTGAAATCGCCGACCTGGGAATTCCCGCTATCGCTATTTTTCCAGTTTTAGATAATTCGATCAAAACTAATAATGCCGAAGCCGCGTGGCAAACCGATGGCTTAGCCCAACGGGCGATACGCGCAATCAAGCAAGCAACACCAGAACTGGGTGTCAT
>CBDTWQ010000279.1:0-3361 GCA_965364115.1 uncultured Gammaproteobacteria bacterium
CTAGTGTTCGAAAAAACTCGAACCCAGCCTTTAATGCCTTGCGCGCCTAGAACATGCCCAACACAGATCAGGGCCTCTTTCTCGGCTTGCATCAAGGCTAGACCGCGGCTTTGCGCGCTCCCTTAATCAAATTCGCTACTCGATCGCTAGGCTGAGCGCCCTTAGACACCCAGTAGTCAAGTCGCGAATCGTCGAGACGCAAACCTTCTTCTTGGCCGCGTGCTTTAGGGTTAAAAAACCCCACGCGTTCTATGTAGCGACCATCTCGCGGGCTGCGGCTATCGCTCACCACGACATGGTAGAATGGACGCTTCTTTGAACCGCCACGTGCCAGTCGTATTGAAACCATATGAAATTCTCCAAATTATTGTCAGTAGCATGCGTTTCGACCACAGTCTACCGCTGACCCCGTGGTCAGAAGATCGCGTATTGTACCGAAATAATTTCGAGAGTGAAGTCCAAATAGCGGTTTTTCTATTGATTTACTCGGTAATCGGAAAGAGTTTGAAGCCGGTATGTGGATGATTTCGCAGTTCATTCGATTTAGTTTGCAGTTCGTCAACCAACCAACCGCATTTATTACATCGGGAATCCCGGGGGTAAATTGCCTTTCATTCCGCGCATCATGTTAGCCATTCCACCTTTACTGCCCATTTTTTTCATCATTCGCTGCATTTGCTTATGCTGCTTGAGCAAGCGATTTACATCTTGAATTTGGGTGCCTGAACCTTGCGCCATACGTCGTTTTCGCGAGCCGTTGATCACCTCAGGGCGGCGGCGCTCTTTTGGGGTCATCGAGTCAATAATTGCTACCATCCGCTTCATTTGTTTCGCATGCGCCGGATTCTGCATCGCCTGCGCAACGCCCGAACCCATGCCGGGCAGTTTATCTATCAGACTGCCAAGACCACCCATTTTCTCCATTTGAGTGAATTGGTCACGCAGATCGTCGAGATCGAATCCTTTGCCTTTCTTGACCTTACGCGCCAGTTTTTTCGCTTTTTCATGATCAACTTTATCCTGCGCCTGCTCTACCAGCGACAGAATGTCGCCCATGCCGAGGATGCGCGAGGCGATTCGATCCGGATGAAAAGCCTCGAGCGCATCTGTTTTCTCACCCGAACCTATGAATTTTATCGGTTTCCCAGTGATATGACGAACTGACAACGCGGCGCCCCCGCGCGCATCACCATCGGTCTTGGTCAGCACCACACCCGTTAGTGGCAGTGCATCACCAAACGCTTTAGCGGTATTGGCCGCATCTTGTCCGGTCATACTATCAACTACAAACAGAGTCTCTGATGGGTCTACCGCATCATGAATGGCACGAATCTCGTCCATCATCTCGCGATCGATACTGAGGCGACCTGCGGTGTCTAGAATCAGTACGTCGCTGCCAGCGACCCTAGCGCTTTCGAGCGCGGCTAAGGCGATCGCGACCGGCTTCTGTTGCGGATTGCTAGGGTGAAAATCAGCACCCACTTCTACCGCCAAAGTCTGCAACTGCTCAATTGCAGCCGGGCGATAAACGTCAGCACTGGCCACCATCACCGATTTCTTGTCGACTAAACGCAGTCGCCGAGCCAGTTTCGCAGCCGTAGTGGTTTTACCCGCACCTTGCAGGCCTGCCATTAGCACCACCACGGGCGGCTTTCGATTCAAATCAAGCTGATCATGTTGTTCACCCATGATCGCGACCAACTCATCGTTGACCACCTTAACTAATGCCTGCCCCGGGGAAAGGCTGGCGACGACTTCCTGGCCCAAAGCCTTCTCGCGAACCCTGTCAATAAAGTATTTAACCACGGGTAGTGCAACATCAGCCTCCAGCAACGCTTTGCGCACGTCTCGCAGGCTTTCTCGAACATTATCTTCGCTCAATCGGCCCTGGCCACGAAGGTTTCGCAGGGTCGTGGAAAGTCGATCTGTCAGGGTTTCAAACATCAGTTCTAACTCCGTGAGTAAGCGGGCTAAGGAAATAAAGCCCGGCTGCGGCGGTCAGATTGAACGCGGCGCATGCATTATTAACCATTAATATCCAATTGTTATGGCTTTTCACTTTGATTTCCACTTCATATCCAATTTTCGTCGATAGAAAATGTCTCACCAAATTAAATCCGACCAGGTAACGTTTGATAAGGATTACAGCACACCTCAAGCAAACTTCTTTAATTGTCGATGAAGGTATGAACTAAGCCAATGCGCAATGATGATTGGAATTTAGCATGGCGCTGACTCCTACTCTGCCAGATCTAGATAAACTTCAATAAAATCAAAACTGGTTTACAACACGAATCGAATTAAAACTTGAAAGTCTCGCCTCCAGTCAAACGATGAACGCTAAAGTCGGGCATTGCGGCGACACATTCATCAAAGATTAACTCTTCCTCGCCGGGCTTGAAGTGGGTCAGCCAGACGTTGGGCCGATGTCGCAATTTAATAATATCGCTGCCAAGCAAACTGGGGCAGTAGTGCTTCGATAGTCGGCTGATTTCAACGTCACCATTTGAAAATGCTGACTCGATAAACAATATATCAATATTTTGATATCGGTTGAGTCTCTCCCACAAACTGTCGTTAGTAGTCGTATCGCCACTGAAAGCGGCGGTCCCTCGCGGTGCATTCACGCAATAGCCGACCCCTGGGACCGTGTGATTGACCGGGATCACTTCAATTTCGCGCGATCGAATCTTGATCTTATCACCTGGATTAACTTGCTTGAACTGAATCGAAGGATTTTCTCGATTGGGCAATTCCGTAAAGTCCGGCCAGATAACCCAATTGAATATGTGTTGTTTAACCGCCGCTATGGTCTCAGCAAGCGCATAGACAACAATGGGCTCGTCGTGCACACCGAACATGCTATCGGCCAATAGCGGGAGGCCTACGACATGATCCATATGCGAATGGGTTAAAAAAATGTGCCGAATCCCGGTCATTTGATTGAGCGGCAAGTCACCCAAACCTGTGCCCGCATCGATCAATAAATCATCATCAATCAGGAAACAGGTCGTTCGGAGTTTGGCCCCTATGCCCCCAGCCCAACCAAGTATCTTAATTTGCATGGATCAATTTTTTGTCGTAACTAAGTCAGAAATCAACAATCAAGCCGCCAATTTTATCCCATGTATGGCTAATTTGGTGGATTAATTATGCGAACTTATTGGATTAGCCGGTAATTCAGACTAGTGCGGCATCACGAATTTTCAGTTACACTGAGCGTCAAGAACCACTCATACAAAACCATGTTTCTCACCTCCGCAAGCGTGCTCGCCGCCCTGCTTTACTGTCTATCAGCCTATTTGATTTTCAGGCATTTGGGCAGCGCTCAGCACCAGCGCTGGCATGCATTGGCACCGGC
>CBDTWQ010000280.1:0-3360 GCA_965364115.1 uncultured Gammaproteobacteria bacterium
ATTTCTGCTGTTACATTGTAGTAGGCCGGTATTAAAATCAGTGTTTTCAATCTCTTTTTTGCCACTCACTTTTTTCATTATAATGCACACTGAAGTTAACCGACAATATTGCTAATCACTAGAAATTATTCATTCATCGTCAGGCATCCAATGATTTTAAAACCAGCTAATCGAATATTACCTGCTCTATGTGGGCTTATCTTTTTAACCTTGCTACCGCTTAACTCTGATGCAGTGATTATGATCGGCGGTGAGAAAGCTGTAGAGAACCCGATTAGCATTCCAAGCAATATAACACCGGGTCAGGTAGGTGATTTTGTGGCACCACTCAGCGAACAGCAGGTTCGCGAGCTACTCATTTCTAAGCTCGAAACACAGGCGCAGACCAACGCTGACATTAGTGCAAACCAATCGATCTCTGTGATTGAGTTACTTAAAGGTGCCGGTGATCGTGATACCCCGTTAGGCAGTGGTATTCATGCCACTATCGACGCGATTGATACCTATTGGTTAGAAGTTAACAAGGTGTTCGAACAGTTGGTGCCTGGGCAGGGTTTTGGCGGTTTCTTGAAATTACTAGGGATCCTGCTGATCGTAATTGTTGCTGCCAGGGCCATCGAATGGATTTGTCTTTATAAATGGCGACCATCAGCCATGCCCAATATTGGTGCAGACAACGCGGCTGCACAAAATAATGCGGGTTCTGCATTCATTACATTTTTTAAAAACCTGGTCGGTCTATTCCTGTTCATGATCGCAGGATACCTGATCGCCGATATTGTAACCTCGGGCAATGATGCTCAGCTGGCCTTTATTAATCGACTATTCGATACGATTCTAGTTTTCCGGTTTTTTTGCTTTGTGTTTAAGTTGATCCTGAATCCTTCACCGCAAGGGTTATCTTTAATCGATAACAGGGTGAGTCATCGTGCCTTATACCGCAGCCTGGCTTGTTTTACTTTCGCCTATGTATTTGGCAGCGGACTCATTAACTTATTTATCGCGCAGGGTCTACCGACTGAGCACTATGTGCTTGCTTTTATGTTTTTGTTTGGTCTTGTCGTTAACCCTATCGTGTTTTGGTTTGTGTGGACTCAACGCTACGATGTCGATCAAATTCTGTTCGGCTCGATTGGGAATTACAATAATAGTTTGGATAATGCGTCTTACCCTTATGCCGCGCGCGCCGCGGTCTGGCCTGCAGTGGTTATCTTCGTTATTAATTTGGCCTTTATAAACTGGCAAATTCAAGCCTTAATGGGAAATATGGAGCGCCAGGTTGCGATAGAGATCGCGTGGTGGGTAACCTTGTTGTTTCCATTTGTTGATTTACTCGTTGCATCATTGTTGTACAAATTAACAACGATGGACTTTTTCCAAACCACAGGATTTAAGCAACGTAAGTATCGAGTCACCTACTTCATTCGTAGTGTGATTCGCTTTTTTATGCTGGCTATTTTAACCATTAGTTTTCTCGAAGCCTGGGGTTTTCAGCCATTAGAAAAACTCAGTTCGACTAGTGGCGCGAGCATCATAAGTTCGACTATCGATATCGGCGTGACAATCATGCTCGGTTTTATTATTTGGGAAGCGATACAGTTAGCCATGGAACGTCATCTCCCTGAAATTCCCGAAGAGGAGACAGATGAGATAGAAGGCGAAGGCGGCGGTGTCGCAGCGACACGCAGTGAAACTTTATTGCCATTGTTCCGGACTATTTTACTATTGATACTCTCCTCGATTGTAATTATGTCGGTACTCTATTCGCTGGGTGTGCAGATTGGCCCACTGCTCGCGGGTGCCAGCGTGGTCGGCATCGCGATTGGTTTTGGGTCGCAAAAATTAGTTCAAGATATTATTTCGGGCATGTTCTTTTTAATTGATGATGCTTTTCGTCGAGGTGAATATGTCGAGGTAGCCGGATTGAAAGGCACGATAGAAAAACTCTCCATGCGTTCAATGCGGTTAAGGCATCATTTGGGCGCAGTGCAGACAATCCCGTATGGAGAAATAAATACGGTCAAAAACTTAAGCCGAGACTGGGTCACCATGAAACTCGAGCTGCGTTTGCCTTATGATGTTGATATTGAAAAAGTTCGAAAGATTATCAAGAAGGTCGGACAGAAAATGATAGAGAGCGAAGAAACAGGGCCGTCTATGCTAGCGCCATTAAAATCTCAGGGTGTCATGCGAGTTGAAGAATCGGCTTTGATATTTCGAATGAAATTCACCGCCAAACCAGGTGAACAATGGGTGGTTCGCCGAGTTGCCTATACCAATACAAGGAATGCGTTGGCCGAAGCAGGGATAGAGTTTGCCCATCGCGAAATCAAGGTTAGGATGCCTGCTGAACTCGAGGCGTTGCAAAAGCGAGATTACGAAAACAAAAATCGTGAATCGACTAGCCCATCTCAATCAGTCGTTTCAAATCAACCTGTAAATCAGTTAGCCACCATTGCCAGTGCTGCAGGTATGACCGCAGTTTTGGCCAGTGAATTGGCTAAACATGGCAAGCTGGATGAGGAAAATGACAATGGCAGTGACGAACAATAAACTATTGCCCTCTTATTTGGTGTTGATTAAAAATTAGTACAATCACGGTTGTTCGAAACGGTCGACAACCTTTCAAGCGCTGGTAGCACAAAATTTGATCCATGAAAAAAGTCAGGTTATCAATATGGCTGATGGTACAGCCGGTTGGTATGACGCAGGTCTCAAAGCCGAACGCAAACAGCAGGCTCGCTGAACAACGTCTTTCGGCTGCGTTCGACGAGCGTCTGGCCGTCGCACGAACTAATCGACAAAGTCGAGAACTTGCCGCCACTTCTCTAGCTTTTGCTGATAGGAGATCCCCGCATTGGCCGGACTAGTCGACGGCATCCGCAGCAAATCAATTTGAGTCGTTTTGGGTAAACGCGGCAAGACCAGCTTTTTGAAGTATTTTTCTGAGGATGCGCCGTTGAACGCAATCGCCCGAATATTCACAAAGCGCGCCAACAAACTCGAGAAGTCATTCGCCTCGACCGTGCTGTTGCAGATATTAGAATCGAGACTGCCGGGGCGTTCGCAGCTGCGCATCGTGTCCCACAGGATCAGCGGCAGAGCACTTATTTGATTTATTCGACAAGCATAGTCGGCTTGACTATCAATCCCGAACAACTCGCCCATAATCGGCCAGAATTGATTGCGAGGATGAGCGTAATATTGGACTGCTTCTAGTGAAGCAACACCCGGCATGCTGCCGAGAATGATGACTCGAGGGTGCTGCCCAATGACAGGGTCAAAAGACTGCACTCGAGTCATTATTGAGTTACTTTTTCATTTGATCAAAAAATTCAACATTGGTTTTGCTGGCCTGCA
>CBDTWQ010000281.1:0-3330 GCA_965364115.1 uncultured Gammaproteobacteria bacterium
ATCGACACCATGATCATGATCGCGACCAGCGCGGCCATCGGAATTTGTTTCACCCAGTCTCCGACAAAAACGATCATCAGCAACAGGAACAAACCCGCACAAAAGGTAGACAAGCGGCCGCGCCCACCCGATTTTACGTTGATGATGGATTGTCCGATCATCGCGCAGCCGGCCATCCCACCAATGAAGCCCGTCGCCGTGTTGGCAATTCCCTGACCGATGCATTCTCGATTTTTATCACTGTTGGTGTCGGTCAGTTCATCGACAATAGATGCAGTCATCAAAGATTCGAGTAAACCCACCGCGGCCACTGCGGCTGAGTAAGGCAGAATTATCAACAATGTTTCAAAGGTCAGTGGTATATCGGGCAAGAGGAAGATTGGCAGCGTCGAGGGAAGCTGGCCCATGTCGCCGACGGTGCGTAAACCTAACGGCAACAACATCGCAAACGGCGTTAACACGAGGATACAAACCAGCGGCGATGGAATGGAGCGCGTTAGGTAGGGAAAGAGGTAGATGATTGCCAGACCAAGAATAACCATCACATAGGTGTAGTAGTTCGCACCGATCAGCTCAGGTAGCTGGGCGATAAAAATAAGAATGGCCAACGCATTCACAAACCCGACCATCACTGAGCGTGAAATAAACTGCATCACATAACCCAGCCGCAACAAGCCTGCCAAAATTTGGATAATGCCCGCTAACACAGTGGTCGCCAGCAAGTATTCCAAACCATACTCTTTCACCAGCGTCACCATCAACACCGCGGTGGCGGCGGTGGCCGCTGAGATCATGCCGGGCCGGCCACCGGTGAAAGCGACGATGACCGCGATCGAGAATGAGGCATACAAGCCCACTTTAGGATCGACCCCGGCGATAATCGAAAACGCGATTGCCTCGGGGATTAATGCAAGGGCAACAACCAACCCTGCCAATACGTCGGCACGAATGTTGCCAAACCACTCGGTGCGCAGTTCGGTATAAGAAAATAGTTTCAAAGGTAACTCGAATGAAGTAAGTCGGATTTATCTCGCTGAAACGGGCTTTCGCTTCAGCTGGAGGATTGCGCCGAATCTGTGCAATCGCAGTGAGACTCAGTACAAGGGATTATAGAAGTCAATTAGTGATTCAGCAGCAGAATCGCGTATCAGAAGAACTAGCGACGCCAACTCTCAGCGCGGCGGCATCATATCTAGAATAAAGGCATTAGGATATCGAAATAAGTCATAGTTAAACAAAATAATCTAAGCATCTTGACGAGATGCCAATGACGCGGCATGACGGCCGAGTAACAGCAGCAATTTCGAGTGCCAATTTAGGTTCCGCAGATCGTCGTTACGATGGTTGATTAAGCCTTGTTTGCAAGGTCTTAATCTAGCGATTCAGGGTTATCAGGAAAACCCATTTAGAGATTAAATTACGGGTGCTGTTTGAATTAGCTGATTTTGATAAACCGACTGAATTCAACAGCCAACGCGAGCATCGAGTTGAATAGAAGTCGTAACAACCCCGCCGCAGATGAGCTTGGTTCAGCTCGACCCTACTTCGGTCGAGCTTTTCCAGTTCAACTCTTATCAATCGATTTCTTCAGGCAAGCGCCTCCGCCATCAGCTTACCCATGTCTGACGGATTGCGCGTCACTCTGACACCGGCCGCCTCAAGCGCGGCGATTTTCTCATTAGCGGTTCCTTTACCGCCGGATATAATTGCGCCAGCATGGCCCATACGTTTTCCCGGTGGCGCGGTAACACCCGCGATAAAACCAACCACGGGTTTTGTCATGTTATCCGCAATCCAGGCCGCGCACTCTTCTTCATCGGTGCCACCAATTTCACCACACATAACGACGCCGTCAGTGTCGGGGTCATCGTTGAACATCTTCATCACCTCAAGATGTTTGAGACCATTGACTGGATCGCCGCCAATTCCAACGCAGGTCGACTGCCCCAGACCCAGCTTAGTCAATTGATCAACGACCTCGTAAGTCAGAGTGCCCGAACGCGAGACCACGCCGATGCGACCCTGCTTGTGTATGTAGCCTGGCATAATGCCAATCTTGATTTCTTCAGGGGTAATCACGCCAGGGCAGTTAGGCCCTACTAAAATTGTGCTGGAACCTTTCATTCGATCCCGAGTGCGAATCATATCCTTAACCGGAATGCCTTCAGTAATGCAGATAACCACTTCGATCCCCGCATCCACCGCTTCGTCGATCGCGGCAGCTGCAAACGGTGGCGGCACGTATATCACCGAAACATCACACTGAGTGGCCGCTCTAGCCTCGACGACTGTGTCAAACACCGGCACGCCTTCAACTAGCTGACCACCCTTCTTTGGCGTGACGCCAGCGACATAACAATTTTTACCATTCGCATATTCGATCGAATGATGGGTATGGAACATGCCGGTCTTGCCGGTGATTCCTTGAGTAACGACGCGAGAATGCTGATTGATGAGTATCGACATAACTTAGGCTCCTGCTGCCGCGGCGGCAACTTTTTCGGCCGCATCGGCCATCGTGGTTGCGTTGATCACCGAGATCCCCGAATCGGACAAGATTTTTCGACCTTGTTCCACATTAGTGCCCTCTAAACGCACCACCAGCGGCACTGCCAAATCGACTTCTCGGGCCGCATTGACCAAACCTTCTGCAATTACATCGCAGCGCATAATGCCGCCAAAAATGTTCACCAGAATGGCTTTCAGATTAGCGTTTTTCAACATGATTTTGAAAGCTTCGGTCACTTGCTCTGAAGTGGCGCCGCCGCCGACATCCAGAAAGTTGGCTGGTGAAGCGCCATAAAGCTTGATGATATCCATCGTCGCCATTGCTAAGCCCGCGCCATTGACGAGGCAACCAATCGAGCCATCCAGCGAAATATAATTGAGGCCAAACTCTGAAGCGCTGATTTCGTCGGGGTCTTCCTCATCGAGGTCGCGCAATGCCTGCAGCTCAGGGTGACGATAAATCGCGCTTTCATCAAAATTCATTTTTGCATCGAGTGCCATCACGCGACCATCCGTTGTGGTAATCAGCGGATTGATTTCAGCCAATGATGCATCCTTGTCCCAGAAAGCTTGATACAAAGACTGGATCAACTTTCCGCCTTCGGCAACCAGCGCCGATGGAATACCAATTTTACTGGCCAAGGCTTCAGCTTCTTCCACCGTCAACCCGGTTTTCGGATCGACCGAAACTTTATGAATCAGTTCAGGCGTTTGCTCGGCAACCGTTTCGATCTCGGTGCCACCTTCCGAACTGGCCATCACGGTCACCCGTTGGGTCACTCGGTCGACCACCAGCCCAACATAGAGCTCGTCTTGAATCGG
>CBDTWQ010000282.1:0-3326 GCA_965364115.1 uncultured Gammaproteobacteria bacterium
CAGAACAAAAGCGCTGAACCCTATCGTGATGTAAGGGCGTTCGTAGATGTCTTCCAACATTGCAAGCAGATCGAGCGAATGATCAAACAGCAACCAAATTGAAAAATGACACGCCACGTAAAAAAAGACGTAAAGGCCCAGAATGCGACGAAACCTAAGCCACGCAGCCAGCCCCGTCCATTGACGCAATGGGCTCATCGCTAAGGTGAGAATCAAGAATCGAAGCCCCCATTCACCGGTTCCATGTGTCAAGGTTTCAACCGGATTTGCGCCCAATTCATTTTGTACGAGACGCAAAATCAATAGACTAAACGGCAGCAGACATAAGAAATGCAGAACGGGTTTACTAAACTTCGACTTTAGAACTTTGCCGAACTGCCTCTTGATGCTTTTCACAACGTGTCAGATAACCACGAGCCTTTGGTTAAATGTTGACGTTAAGGTCGAGGTCGTCGTAAAGGTCAGCGACTTCTTCTCCATAACCATTGAACATCAGCGTGTCACGTTTGAAAAATTCACCAATTCGGCGTTCCTTGCTTTGTGACCAACGTGGGTGATTCACCTCTGGATTGACGTTCGAATAAAATCCGTACTCTCTCGGTGCTGACATATTCCATGAAGTTTTTGGTCGTTTCTCGGTGAATGAGATGCCGACAATCGACTTAATGCTCTTGAAGCCGTATTTCCAAGGCACCACAAGTCTGACCGGCGCACCGTTCTGATTGGGCATGGTTTTGCCATAGAGCCCAACCGATAACAAGGTCAAGGGATGCATCGCCTCGGCAACGGTTAAGCCTTCACGATACGGCCAATTCAGCACCGAACGTTGCTGGCCGGGCATTCGAACCGGATCATGCAGGGTTCGGAATGCTACATACTTAGCTTTCGAATTGGGCTGAAACTGCTTTAACACCGAAGCCAGCGGAACACCAAGCCAAGGCACCACCATCGACCAAGCTTCGACACAGCGCAAACGATAGATTCGTTCTTCAATGGTCAAACCCTTAAGCAAGTCTTCGAGATCATAATTGCCCGGTTTATCGCACTCACCACTGACTTTAATTTTCCAGTCATCGGTATTAAAACGTTGCGAATTGGCCTTAGGATCGTCCTTGCCGGTGCCAAATTCATAGAAATTATTGTAACTAGTGATGTCCTTTTCAGGCGTCAGCTCTTCGTCCAAAGTGATCGCGTTGGCTCGATATTTGCCGATGTCAATTGATGCCTGCGCGACCGCCCACGGATAGGTCAACAACGAACCGCCGATGAGACCTGCGCCTTTTATAAAATCTCTGCGCTGCTGAAATAGCGACTCTGGAGTGACATTTGATTCAGGGATTTCCCAGCTTTTCTTGATTTTAATCATATCGCCCTCTATTGCGAATTAGTCCTAGACCGGTTGGCAGACAACTAGTTCCAATACTGTTCCGAATTATCAAAGTTAATGTGAGCACCGAAATGCTAAAAAGATAACGTCAAGCTTAGTCCACCCAGCGCCGGGCATTGCGAAAGATACGCATCCATGGACCATATTCTTGCCAATCTTTCGCCCGCCAGGAATTTTGAACACTGCGAAAGGTTCGTTCCGGGTGAGGCATCATGATGGTAAAACGGCCGTCCTGGTTAGAAAAACCGTTTAACCCCAGCGCCGATCCATTCGGATTAAGCGGATAGATTTCACTCGCGCCACCATTTTCATCGACGAAACGTAAGCAGGCCAATTGCTGTTGCAGCAATGTTTCGGCGTCAACCTTTCGAGCCTCGGTCAGCCCTTCGCCATGCGAAACTACGGTTGGCATCATCGAGCCGTTCATGCCTTGCAGAAAAATTGAGTTGGTTTCCAATATCTCGACCATCGCTACCCGCGCTTCGAACTGTTCTGACTTATTGCGCACAAACCGCGGCCAACTGCCAGCACCCGGAATGATTTGATAGAGGTTAGACATCATTTGACAGCCGTTACATACGCCAAGCCCAAAGCTATCGTCGCGTGCAAAAAATGCAGAAAACTGATCGAGTGTGCGAGCGTTATAAAGGATGGATTTGGCCCAGCCTTCACCTGCACCCAGCACATCACCATATGAGAAACCGCCACAGGCAGCGATTCCCTGAAAGTCTGCCAAGTTAATTCGGCCCGAGGTTAAATCGCTCATATGAACATCGACGGCACTGAATCTGGCGCGATCAAACGCCGCAGCCATTTCAACCTGGCCGTTGACACCTTCCTCACGCAATATCGCAATCCGAGGCCTTGTGGTTACCAGATGAACGCAGTTATCTTCTTCCGGATCAAAACTCAAAGCGGAGAAAAGCCGAGGCTTTTGCTCAGGCTGAATCAGATCAAATTCTTCTTGTGCGCATTCTGGATGGTCACGCAACAATTGCATTTGCAGCGAAGTGGCCGACCAAGCGCGCTGCAAATCAACCAACGCCTCGTTAATCAGGGCGCGGCCCTGATGCGTCACTTGCAGTCGTTGCGCGACCTGTGGCCTGCCTATTCGATGGCAAATCGTTTTCAACCCCGCCGCTTCGATCAGCTTCTCTACTTGATCAATCTGGTGATTGCTAATTTGCACAACCACGCCAAGCTCTTCATTAAACAGCAGCGCCAAAGGATCATCACCTAGCGCGCTGAAATCGCAATTGAGGCCACTTTGGCCGGCAAACCCCATTTCGCTCAAGCAGACAATCAGACCGCCATCAGAACGATCATGGTAAGCCTGCAACAGATCTTGCGAGAGTAGTTCTTGCAGCAACAAGAAACCCTTTTTAAACAGCGCGACATCATCAAGATCAGGGCCTACTGAGCCGACTTGACTATAGACTTGTGCCAAGGCCGAGCCACCCAACCGATTCTGACCGACCCCGTAATCTAGCAACAGCAACACACTGCCTTCTTCACAGGCCTTGATATCTGGGGTGACGGTCTTGCGAACATCCGCTACTGGTGCAAAGGCTGAAATGATTAGTGAGAGCGGCGCGGTGACTGACTTATCTTGCTGCTCCGCTTGCCATCGGGTTTTCATCGACAGTGAATCTTTACCCACCGGAATGGTGATGCCAAGCTCAGGACATAACTCAAGCCCCACCGTTCGCACCGTGTCGAACAGGCGAGCATCTTCACCGGGGTGACCTGCGGCAGCCATCCAATTAGCCGACAACACGGTCCGCGACAAATCACCAACCCAGGTGGAACCCAAATTAGTTAAGGCTTCGCCAACCGCAATTCGCCCTGCTGCCGGCGCATCAATTAACGCTAGTGGTGAGCGCTCGCCGATGCTCATGCCTTCACCTTGATAACCTTTAAAATCACTCAGCGTGACCGA
>CBDTWQ010000283.1:0-3311 GCA_965364115.1 uncultured Gammaproteobacteria bacterium
CCTCCGGCATCGCTAGGTCGTCGAATTGGTCATCGGCAACTTCGCCCGCCAGTCGCAGCATTTCTTCAATCGTAGTCAATCCATTAGTCGCATGCTCATGCGCCACCATCACCAGTGGCTGATAACCGGGGGCTCGAGCAGCCGCTTCGACAAAGCCTTGTGAATCGTCTTGGTGAAGCTTCTCAGCTAATTCCGGATTCATGTCGAGCAGCTCATAGACGCCCATTCGACCGTGATAACCGGTTTCGCTGCATTGTTTGCAACCCCGGCCTTTCACATAACGATGCTGCTTCACATCAACTTTCAAATCGTTGCGCAACCAACCCGCCTCAAATTGGGTTGGGGTGTAAGCTTCGACGCAACTGGCGCAAACCTTACGAACCAAACGTTGAGCAACAATCGAGCGCAGCGTGGTGGCCAACAGATAACCCTCAACCCCCATATCCATCAAACGGGTTGCGGTCGAAATGGTGTCATTAGTATGCAGCGTCGACAACACTAGATGGCCGGTCATCGCCGCGCTGACGCCGATTTCGACGGTCTCTGCATCGCGCATCTCACCCACCATAATGATATCCGGGTCTTGCCGCAACGCCGATCGCAGCACGCTGGCGAAATCAAGCCCAATGCGGGCATTTACTTGCACCTGATTCACACGGTCGAGACGATACTCAACCGGATCTTCAACCGTAACAATTTTAGTTTGTTTAACGTTCAGTTCCGACAAAGCCGAGTAAAGCGTTGTGGTCTTACCACTACCAGTAGGGCCAGTGACTAGCAACATGCCGTTCGGCAAGCGTAAATTACGCCGAAATCGGCGCAACAAATCCGCCGGCATTCCTAGTTGCTCAATGTCTAATGAACCGCGAGACTGATCGAGCAGCCGCATTACCACCGATTCGCCATATTGAACGGGCAAAGTTGACAGTCGCACATCGATATCGCGTTTGTTGACGCTCATATTAAAACGCCCGTCTTGCGGAAGGCGCTTTTCAGATATGTTTAAACCACACATCAATTTCAGACGCACCACTAAGGCCGGTCCAATTTGAGTTTCCTGCATCACCTGCTCTTGCAAAACACCGTCAACCCGCTGGCGAATTCGAATAACATGTTGATCGGGTTCAATGTGAATGTCGGAAGCGCCAATCTGAACCGCGTCTTCAAATATCGATTGCAATAATTTGGCAACCGGCACATCGGTCATCTCAGTTTGCAGCAGATCGTTTAGTTCGGGCGCACCATCCGATAAGTCTTGTTCTAGCTCACTCGCCAAGGCACTGATTTGTTCGGTGCGCCGATAAACCAAATCAAAATGCTCGAGCATTGCACCTTCACGGGCAATTGCCTGGCTGATCGGCTTGCTCAGTTTATTTTGGATTTCATCAAAGGCGTAAATATCGGTGGGGTCAGCCATTGCCACCAGGTAATCTCTTCCACGATCTTCGATCACCAATGCACGATAACGCCGTGCAATAGACTCAGGCAGTAATTTGGCAACATCATTGCTGTAGTCGAAGTTATTGATATCGATTAATGGAATTTTTAATTGCGTGGCGAGTAAATCGAGCAAGCTACTCTCGTCGATCATGCCGAGTTCGATCAGCGTGCCGCCTAGTTTCCGACCCAATTTTTTTTGTTCGCTGAGCGCCAGTTGCAACTGGTCCTCAGTGATCATATTTTTTTCGACTAGCAGGTCGCCCAGTCGAATTTTTTTGCTAAAAGCCATTAACAATCTGTCCGTGTTCGTGCTCTAGTGAAAAACCTGTCAGGCTCCTTTGGGAATTAAATAGAACCACCTGACGAAGGGCATTTCAACTGCACTTAAAAATCGAAAAATCTCTCAACTTTAAGTGTAGACCACTAATCAATCAAACGAGCGAGCGTGTTGCTTCGTTTAGTGACAAACGATTGCAATCGATCATTCATCTGACCCACCTTGGAAGCATTACGATAGGACTGCAGTGCCGCTTTAAACGATGCCAAGTGTTCCTGCGAGATGCCAAGGCCAACCCAATTCTTCGAGTTAGCCGCATCGCGAGACAGCGCCAACTGGTAAAAATCAACCGCCGACTGATGTTGGTCGAGCCGTTGATGGCTGACCGCTAACAATGCAAGCTGCTGAGGGCCTTGTTGCTCCATCGCAGAAAGCATATTAATCACCGTCGCATAGTCGCCTGTTTCAAACACTCTGCGCGCATGCTCGGTTCGAAAAAACTCATCTTCAGGATAGAGCTCTATCGCTTGCTGGATCAACTGTGACAGCGGTTCAACGTGATTCTGCCGGTAGAACAATGCCAGCAGATGCTGTCGCGCCCTATAATCTTCGCTGCCCTGCAGCAAACCAGTCAGTTGCTTTTCTGCTTCCGCAAGGCGACCAGAATTGATCAGCTTCACCGCATATTCAAACTGCTGTTTGGGCACCCCATCCGTATCGATCGATTTGATTTCGAGCTTGACCACTGCCAGCGGAATGGCCGGCTTAGATTTAGCTTGCACCTCATTGATCAATGAGGTTTCACTATGGGACTGGGCTGAATCGGTTGCAATCACATCATCCGTAATTTTTCTTTGCGGTGATTGGTTCAACGCGGCAACAATGGTCGGCGTTGGAGGCACCACTTGAGTGAAATTGATCGACCACATTGGGCCGCCATCACTCTCAGTTTGTTGGGTTTCGACCAAAATATCGGTGATGGTTTCAAACTCGATGTCGATTCCGTTTTCTACTTGCTCGATCGAGAATCCTTTTAACCATCGGTTATCGATCAGAGCCGGCGCCATAATTAGGCTTTCTGTGTCGCGCAGATGATAGGAAAAGAGGTTCTCGCTGCGCGCCTTGAGATAAGTCACCACTTTTTTCTGTAACGCAAACTCGAGCCGCATTTGACTCGGCGACTCACTCACCTGCAAGCCGATTATTTGATTGACGGGCTTAGCTTGCTGGATCAAAAGTGCCGTCTTTATTGCCGCTGAATCGACAGATGTCTGCCTCGCCATCTTAGATGGCAGTGTCAATTCTTGATCGACAAGCGCAAGGCTAGTATCAACGGCTAATGAAATCGGTTCTGGGTCGGCAACTAGCGGCGTTATTTCTAGCTCAACAATCGTGCGGCTGGCATCGGCAGCTAGCAAGTTCGGTCCTGAATCACTGGTAATTGTGCGGTTGGCATTGAGGGCTAGCGTAGTCAGCTCTGGATCGGCAATCGCGCCACTAGCACTAACATCCGTCTCTAGCGAAGCCATTTTTAGGCTAAATGACGGCTGACTGGCGACCACCGAGTCGACCACCGGCCAATCAAAAAGGGTGC
>CBDTWQ010000284.1:0-3310 GCA_965364115.1 uncultured Gammaproteobacteria bacterium
GTTACGATCAGATAAAAGAAAACACCGGCCAACCAGAGGTCGACTAAAACAAACAGATAAAACAATTTTCTTTGCTCTGGATTACGATGCTCCGCCAGGGTTAGATACAGAAAAAACACCAGCAGTGCGAGCAAAATAACGACTAAGTGCATTGCTCTATCTCAGCTCTGAACGAGCTCGCGCAGCCGCTATTGCTGTCATATTTACCAAACCCCGAACCGTTGTGGTGGGTGTAATGATGTGGGCAGCAATATCGCAACCCAGCAATATTGGGCCAATCGCTATTCCATCAGCTCCCAGTTTGATCAAATTCATCGAAATGTGCGCCGCATCCAGATTGGGCATGATCAATAAATTAGCACTGCCCTTCAGGTTGGAATTTGGAAACTGTTCTGCCATTTGAGTCGGTGATAAAGCGAGGTTTGCCTGCATTTCGCCTTCTACCATCAATCCGGGATAGGCCTCTTTGATTAAGGATAAAGCTTCACGCATCTTGCTCGATGATGCTGAATTTCGGCTACCGAAATTAGAATGCGACAACAGCGCTGCTTTTGGTTTTAAACCAAATCTGGCGACTTCCTCGGCTGCCCTGCCCACCATATCAACCATTGCGCTGATAGTTTTCTCAGGCGTGACATGCGTATCGCAAATAAACAGGGTGAATCGATTGGTAATGATGATGCTTAGCGCTGAAACCACCTCAAAACCATCATCTTGTTGAGTCACGCTTAAAATTCTCTCGAGGTGTCGATGAAAACGACCGATGCTGCCACAAATCATCGCATCGGCCAGACCTAGCTTAACCATCATTGACGCCTGCACCGTGGTGCTGGAGACCATCAACTTCTGCGCTTCTGACAAAGTCGTGCCGCGCCTTTCAGTCAGACTATGATATTCGCGCCACCAATCTTCGTTGTCTGCATAGTCGACGATTTTAAAATCTTCATCTGGCTTAGCCACAATCCCATATTCTTTGACTATCTGCTCAATCACCTCGCGCCGACCCAACACAATCGGACGACAAAGCTTCTCTAGCACAATAGTGTCTACTGCCTGCAACACTTTTAAGTTTTCACCTTCGGCAAAAACAATTCGACGCAGACTTTCTCGAGCTTTATCAAAAACAGGCTTCATAAACAAACCTGAACGAAAAACGAACGATGTCAGCTTTTGGCGGTAAGCTTTTAGATCCGCTATCGGTTGCGTCGCAACCCCTGACTCCATTGCCGCTTTGGCGACCGCTGGGGCTATTTCGAGGATCAGGCGTTGATCAAAGGGTTTGGGGATTAGATAGTCAGGGCCGAAAGTTAATGATTCGCCATGATAGGCGTTGGCAACCACATCGCTAGTGCCTGCTCGGGCCAACTTAGACAACGCATCGACACAAGCCACTTTCATTTCTTGATTGATTTCGGTGGCGCCGACATCCAACGCGCCACGAAACAGAAAAGGAAAACACAACACGTTATTAACCTGATTCGGGAAATCAGTGCGGCCTGTCGCAATCACCACATCAGGGCGGACCCGCTTGGCCTCGCCTGGGTCTATTTCGGGTGTCGGGTTCGCCAAGGCGAAGACCACGGGTTTATCCGCCATGCTCGCAACCATCTCGGCTTTGAGTATGCCGCCGGCTGATAAACCGAGAAAAACATCGGCACCCTCGATGGCTTCGCCCAGAGTTCTCAGTTCAGTTTTACTCGCAAAGGCCGCTTTGTACTCATCCATTGATTGTTGCCGGCCCTGATAGATAACGCCCTTCGAATCGCAGACCAGCACGTTGCTTTTATCTAGGCCCATGGTGACCAATAGGTTCAAGCAGGACAAGGCAGCGGCACCAGCGCCAGAGGCAACCAACTTTATTTTCTCGATTGGCTTACCAACGACTTCGAGAGCCGACTTCATCGCGGCCGCTACGACGATTGCGGTGCCGTGTTGGTCGTCATGAAAAACTGGAATGGAAAGCCGTTCGCGCAAGTATTCTTCTACGAAAAAACAATCCGGCGCTTTGATATCTTCTAAATTAATACCGCCGAAGGTTGGCGCCAACCGCTCGATTGTTTGGGCTAGTAGCTCGGGATCTTGTTCATCAATTTCAATATCGAAAACATCGATTCCAGCAAATCGCTTAAACAACACCGCTTTACCTTCCATCACGGGTTTCGATGCCAACGCACCGATATTGCCTAACCCTAGCACCGCGGTGCCGTTCGTCACAACGCCGATCAAATTGGCGCGCGCGGTGTAATCACGGGCGGTTAACGGATCCTTTTCGATTTCGAGACAGGGGTAAGCCACCCCAGGCGAATAAGCCAACGCGAGATCGCGTTGCGAGGTTAACGGAGTTGTGGCTTCAATTCGCAACTTTCCGGGAGTGGGCTCGCGATGATAGGCCAGCGCTTTTTCTTTGTATTCTTCTGCCATGCTTCAAGTCTCCAGATGCAACGAGCAGTATAAAGCGATTTGAATGAACAGATGAAAAAGAATTTCTCTGTTAACATTCTCACTGACGTCTTTAAACCTTGAGGCCAGATAGGCTAGCAACGAATAGCTTATATCTAATCAATCATAACGAATGAGCCACTGTGTATGAGCCACTGCGAATGACCACCCGCAAACCAGTATTGATCTTACAACTGCGCCCCGAAGACGAAACCTCGGATAATGAGTTTGCTGCAATTCTTAAATATGGCGACTTAGATCTCAGCCAGACGCAACGCATTCGCCTTGAGCAAAACGGCATGCCACAGCTATCGCTAGATGACTACTCTGCGATTATTGTTGGCGGCAGTCCTTTTGATATCAGCACCCCAGTGGCCGACAAAAGCGAGATTCAGCGCACTATCGAGTCAGATTTCAATCGATTATTTGATCAAGTGGTGCCAGCCGACTTTCCTTTTCTAGGCGCTTGCAGCGGTTGCGGCTTGCTCGGTTCGTACCTCGGCAGCAACATTTCGAAGCAATATGCTGAAAAGGTGGGCGTCGTCTCAGTTGAACTCACTGAGCAGGGCCGACAAGATCCGCTGCTTGCAGACTTTCCAGACAGTCTCAAGGTGCTGTTGGGGCATAAGGAAGCCTGCGACGATCTGCCGAAAGATTCTACCCTTTTAATACAGGGTCAGGCTTGTCCAGTACAAATGTTCCGAGTGGGCAAAAATGTTTATGCCACTCAATTCCACCCCGAAGGAGATGCCGAAGGATTTCAAGTTCGAGTCGACGCTTATCAACATCATGGCTATTTCCCAGCGGAAACGGCGACTGATTTAATGACCAAGATCCGCGCTGAAGACACACCCTTTGCGCGAACCATTCT
>CBDTWQ010000285.1:0-3304 GCA_965364115.1 uncultured Gammaproteobacteria bacterium
CAAGTAAATCTTACAAGGAGGTAAGTCATGCCAAGAATCGCTCGTCTCGTAGTTCCAAACTATCCTCACCATGTCACCCAGCGCGGGAATCGGCGTCAGCGGACTTTTTTCTGCAAAGCAGATTATCAACGTTATATCAGCCTATTGGCCGAATCTATCCAAGAAACTGGAGCCGAAATCTGGGCTTACTGCCTGATGCCCAACCATGTGCATCTTGTTGTAGTGCCGAAAACAGAGGATGGTTTGCGGGCAACGCTGAGCCAGGCACACCGAATTTACAGCCGACACATTAACCTTCGTTATGACTGGCGGGGTCATTTGTGGCAAGAGCGTTTTCATTCATTCTTGATGGATGAGCGATATTTGCTGGCGACCGTTCGTTACGTGGAGAGAAATCCAGTTGTGGCGGGTCTTTGCGAATCGGCTGAAGAATGGCAGTGGTCTAGCGCTGGCGCACATCTAAGAGCCAAGGATGATTCACTCGTGAGCGTTCAGCCAATGCTGGACCGAATTCGAGATTGGCGGGGCTATCTTTCAGTCGATGCAAACCCATCTGATGCCGATGCGATAAAAGCGAGTTCGAGAAGTGGTCGGCCGTTGGGGGGAGTCGGATTTATAGAGCAGTTGGAAATTTTGAGTGGCAGGGAACTGCAACCGAGAAGGTCTGGCCGAAAGCCAATGCTGATCGATTCGGTTGAATAGGGTAACTGTCCCACTTTGTTAAGCTTAAGCTAGGCACGTCGTTGTGCCTAGCCTGGGGTGATGAAGTGGTTAGCTTTTAGCCGGTTTCAGTTCCGGTAGACCACCGCTTGGGTAAGTGTCGCTGTTGTAGATTTTCTCGTCGAGCTCGCCTTCGCCCTTGGCGATCAACACCGATACCATCGCATCGCCGGTGACGTTAACCGTGGTGCGGGCCATATCCAGAATGCGGTCGATACCGGCGATCAGAGCGATGCCTTCAAGCGGCAGCCCGACCGAAGTCAGCACCAGTGTCAACATGATCAGCCCAGCGCCTGGCACCCCGGCACTGCCGATCGAGGCGAGCGTAGAGGTCAAGATAATGGTGACGTAGTCGCCGGTGCTTAGGTCGATGGCATAAGCTTGGGCGACGAACAATGCGGCAACACCTTGATATAAAGCGGTGCCATCCATGTTGATGGTTGCTCCGAGTGGCAACACAAAGCTCGAAACAGGCTTGGAGACACCGAGGTTTTTCTGCACGCATTCGAGGGTGACCGGTAAGGTGCCCGAACTACTGGTGGTGGTAAAGGCCACAGCTTGCGCCGAGGTAATGCCCTTGAAGAAGCGTGTTGGGCTAAGTCGGGCAAATATCAGAATCGATCCGCCGAGAATCACCACCGCATGAATAATCGCGCCGAGATAGACTCCGCCGATAATCTTACTTAAGGGCAGTAACACCTCGAGACCATATTTACCGGCGACCCAGGCCATCAGACCAAACACGCCAAATGGCGCAAAGGAAATCACGATGTCAGTCAGGCGATACATGACTTCGGCAAAAGACTCCATGAATTTTGCGACCGGCTTTCCTTTCTCGCCCGCCATGTTGATAGCGACGCCGAGCACGATCGCAAAGAATATAATTTGCAGCACGTTGGCAGCGGAGAACGCGGCGGCAGGGTTTTTAGGCACAATGTTGATAATCGTATCGACAAACGAAGGCGCCGCTTTCGGCTCCATCGCGACCGCAGCGCCGAGGTCAACTCCGGCACCAGGTTGCAGCACGGTGCCGATGATCAAACCAATCGTAATCGCCACCGCAGTGGTGCACAGATAGATGGCAAATGTTTTGGCGCCGATGCGGCCCATGCGTTTTATGTCGTCCATCGAGCAAAGCCCGACCACCAATGAGCTGAAGATCAGCGGCACAATCAACATCTTGATCAGGTTGAGAAACAAGGTGCCCAAGGGCTTCAGCCAAGTGGTGGCAATTTCTTCGCCGACCAGAGTGCCGACAATCAGGCCTGCCACCAGCCCGAGAATGATTTTTTGCCATAGTACGAGCCGACCCCAGAAGCCTGGTTTTTGCGCGGAATCTGTTTTTTTACCCATGATGTCTCCCCTCGATGATTTAATGGTTCTCTTCGCGACCATCTGTGATGCATCTTGCTTTTAGGATCATGGTGAATACCTGCGCATTCACGGTGCAACTGCGGGTCGATCAAGCAGTGTAGGGGAAGTGGGGAAAGATCCACCAATGCCAAATTGTAAGTTGGCTATGCCGGATAGCATCAGTTGGCGGCTTTATAAGAGCGTCATTTTCGCAGACGTTTGAAAGATTCAAATCCGTCGGCTGACAACCGAAAGGCCGCATTCGACTGGCTAGACCACATCCTGCGCTGAGTGAGGCGGATTGGCTATGTGGGTTGTTTTGTCATGTTGAATAGATTGGCGAATATGCGCTGCCTGTATAGTTACCTCATTTTTAACCGCATCGCTAACTCAGCATGTCCCATAGCGCCAGCGAAGCCTCACCCTGCAGGTTGCGCCCCCGATAAAAACGAATCTCCAGCGCCGTTTCGGTGGTGGCATTGCCAGTTGGCGCCAGTCTGCCGATCTCAACCTCATGCCGAACCGAAGATTCGGGCAACCAGGCCATGCCATGGCCCTGCATCGCCATATATTTCAGCCCCTCGGCCATCGGGTTTTCGAAACTGTGTTGCAAATACAGTTCGGCTTCACATGTTTCGATGATCGAGTCGACGATCTTGCCGAGGAAAACCCCGGGCGGGTAGCCCAGATAAGGCACCGGCAGCAGGGCCGACCCCGGCAATTCATGTTGGATACCACCATCAATGTCTAGCGCGCTATAAGGCACCATTCGGTCAACTCCGACCACCCGATAAGGGAATTGATCACTGTCGAGCAACATCGGGATCGACGGGTGAGCGAAAGTCAGCAGGAAATCGCAATCTCCACGAATCAGCGTATTAATGCACTCGTGCTGATTGTCTGGAATGATCCGAATGCCGAGATGGCCAAGTCGTTCGCGCACCGAAACCAGCCACTGCGGAATGAAGGCCAACGACAGCGACTGGTTGGCATAAACCACGATACGCTCAGCATTAGAGTTGTCAATCGAGACAATTTCATCACGCCCCTTGTAAAGGCAGCGAAGCGTTTCCTCAGCAACCTCTCTGAAGGCTACACCCGCTTTGGTCAATTCAACCGGATACGAATTGCGATCGACTAACGGCACCCCGACCCAGGCTTCGAGCGCCTTGATTCGTCGGCTGAAGGCAGGTTGTGTCACAAATCGTTCGTCCGCCGAACGCGAGAAATT
>CBDTWQ010000286.1:0-3298 GCA_965364115.1 uncultured Gammaproteobacteria bacterium
TCGTTGATAGGAGTGGAGTTGAGATGACCCAGTGGTTTAGGCAGTTGTTCAAACAGATCAAAGCAAACTCGGCGCTGGAGAAATTGAAGGTTGGCGAAGATGCTTTCTCAGAAAACTATCAAGGCGATTTTTCGGTGGAAGATGCGCTGGTCGATCTTGAAGTGCTTGCGACGCTCAAACCGAGTAACCGCGCTCAGGCACGCTTAGTCAAGATTTCGAGAGATCCGAAAAATTATTCGATCAAATTGTTCACGCTGAAGGATTCCATTCCGTTATCGCAATCCATGCCGATTTTTGAATCGATGGGTTTAGAGGTGCTAATTGGTCGTCCCTATCGAATAAAGCTGAACAATCGTAATTACTGGATTAACCATTTTACGCTCGATGGTGGCGAGGATCTCTGCGCGATAGATGTGCAAAAAATACCGGATTATTTTGCCGATTTATTCGCTAGCATTTGGCGTCAACAAAGTGAGAATGACCTGTTTAATCGATTGCTTTTTAGTGCCTGTATCGAAACTAGAAATATTCAAATTTTGCGGGCCTACACCGCCTATCTCCAACAGATACGCTTTGCCCATAGCCGTGAGTATATTATTGAAGCACTCAATACCTACCCCGAGATCACTTTGTTATTGGTGCAGTGTTTTCTGCAGAAGTTTGATCCGCAATTAGATCAGCCGAATGCGCATCGCATTACTCAACAGAAAATTGATCAAAAACTAAACGAGATTGAATCGCTAGATCATGATCTGATATACAAACGAATGCTAAATTTGATCGATGTCACGGTGCGCACCAACTATTTCCAGGATGACAAAGAAGGCACTGGACACATCAGCTTCAAGCTGGATTCACAAGGCATTGAAAAGTTACCTAAGCCTGCTCCGCGGTTTGAAATATTTGTTTATGCAACCCGCTTTGAGGGAATCCATTTGCGTGGTGGAAAAGTTGCTAGAGGTGGCATTCGATGGTCTGATCGACGCGAGGATTACCGCACCGAAGTGCTCGGTTTGATGAAGGCGCAAATGGTTAAGAATGCGGTGATTGTGCCAGCCGGTTCGAAGGGTGGCTTTATTACTAAGCAAATCGCCCAAGTGCCCAACAGCGAGATATACGCTGAAGTGCAGGCTTGCTACTCGCTATACATTAATTCTCTGCTTGAGTTGACCGACAATAGAATCGACGATGAAATTGTGCCACCCCGCAAGACTCAAATATATGACGACCCCGACCCTTATTTAGTTGTAGCAGCCGACAAAGGCACGGCGGCTTTCTCGGACGTTGCCAATGGCATTGCAAGACAACATGAATTTTGGCTGGACGATGCTTTTGCCTCGGGTGGATCTCAGGGCTACGACCACAAGAAAATGGGAATTACCGCGCGAGGAGCGTGGGAGTCGGTGAAACGACATTTTCGTGGTCTTGGCAAAGACATTCAAACCGAAGCCTTTACGGTAGCCGGCATCGGTGATATGTCGGGCGACGTTTTTGGCAATGGTATGTTGCTATCGCCGGCAATAAAGCTGGTGGCAGCATTTAACCACATGCATATTTTCATAGACCCTGATCCAGATGTTAAAAAAGGATTCAAGGAGCGGTCACGTTTATTTTCGCTCAATCGCTCCACCTGGAATGACTACAACAAGAAATTGATTAGTAAGGGTGGAGGCATTTTTTTGCGCAAGGCGAAGCAAATTGATTTAAGCCCTGAGATTCAAAAAGTACTGAATTGCACCGAAACCCATTTGACCCCTAACGAGCTAATCGTCTTCATCCTCAAAGCGCAGGTCGACTTGATGTGGAATGGTGGCATTGGCACCTATATTAAGGCCGCGGGAGAAACCGATGCGGACGTTTCTGACAAGAGTAATGACGCGATTCGAATCAATGGTCGTCAACTGCGCTCTAAGGTCTTTGCTGAAGGTGGCAATTTGGGTGTGACCCAGCGTGGTCGAGTTGAGTTTGCCCAAGCAGGCGGCTTGATTTACACCGACTCTATCGATAATTCAGCTGGCGTGGATTGTTCTGATAATGAAGTTAATATCAAAATATTGCTGGCTCAGGTGGTCAAAACTGGGCGAATGAACTCTGCTCAGCGCAATCAATTGCTCGAAGATATGACCGAGGAAGTCGCTGAGAAATGTTTGTTTAACAATTATCGGCAAACCCAAATTATCGACAGCATTGAACAAGACGCGGCTTTGAAAATATTTCAGCACGCTCGTTTCATGCGACACCTGGAAGCGGGCGGCATTTTAAACCGTAAACTCGAATATCTACCCAGCGACAAACAGATCACTGATCGCGTTGCGCAGAATAAGGGCTTAACCCGTCCTGAGCTTTCAATCTTACTTTCGTATAGTAAGTTGACCTATAAAAATGCCTTGCTGGAATCATCTTCATTGGCGGAAGAATGCTACAACAATTTGTTGTTAGGTTATTTTCCGCGATTGATTCGCGAGCGTTATGCCGAAGAAATTTTGCAGCATCCGTTGCGCAAAGAAATTATTGCGACCATCCTGAGCAATCAGGTCGCCAACAATATCGGCATTGGGTTTGGCTCTCGAATTCGAGAGGAAACCGGCTCCACCATCGAAGATATTGCCAAGGCATACGTCATTTGTGTTGAAGTGTTTGATCTATATCGTACTTGGCGATTGCTGGAAGTGTTGGATAACCAAGTCAGTGAGCATGATCGATATCAGGCTTTCCAGGCGGTGAGCGGTTTACTCGAGCGTTCGATTGGTTGGCTGTTGCGAAATCAACCGGCCGATTTTGACGTCAGCGCCTTGATTGCAAGATATAAGGTTGACGTCACGAAGTTGCTTGAATTCATCTCTAAGGCAATTATTGGTCAATCGCAAAGAAACTATCAGGCCGCGCGCAAGGGCTTCATTAAATATAAATTGCCAGCGTCACTGGCGAAGGAACTGGCCGATAAAACCACGCTCGCTTCTGCTTTTGACATCATTGAGATTCAAACTAAGCTTGGCAGTGACATTGAGAATGTCGCCAAAGTTTTCTATGCGGTTTCTGAACGCTTGCAATTGCATTGGATCAGAAATGCAATTTCTAAAACCATTGTGAGAACGCATTGGAACAACCTAGCGATTCTGAACCTTCGCAATGATTTACATGCGAATCAACATAACCTGACCAAGTTGATAATGCAGGTTTCGCCGTCTAAGCGACAAACAAGCAAGTTAATTGAAGTATGGGAAGAGATGCAAGCTGAGGATCTTGCGCGCTACGACCGGATCATCAATGAACTGAGTGCGATGCAAACCTGTGATTT
>CBDTWQ010000287.1:0-3285 GCA_965364115.1 uncultured Gammaproteobacteria bacterium
AAGTTAGATCGCAAGTTAGATCTCAAGTTAAAAAAAAGGGCCCCGTTTTTATAGACTGCTCAACCCTCGAGTTGCAAACTTCGGAACTCTTAAGGCTCATTACAGTTTAGTTGATGACTTCTGTGCAAGACTTATCCTACAATGCGGTTAACTCAGCCCTAATAAGCCGAGCTTATACCCATATCAATTATACGAGTAATATTATGTCTGAAACAGTAACTGGATCGGTAAAGTGGTTTAACGATGCCAAAGGCTACGGATTTATCTCGCAAGAAGGCGGCAAAGACGTTTTTGTTCACTATAGTGCAATCCAAGGTGATGGCCACAAGACGCTACAAGAAGGTCAGGCGGTCACTATGAAAGTTGCCGATGGTGCAAAAGGCCCTCAAGCAGAAGATGTGACGCCGGCTTGACGACAAAATAATAATAACGATTTAAAAACTGCGCGGGCTCGATTCAAAGCAACCGAGCCAACCTAATAACGAAATTGCTAATTTCGTTCATACACCTTACGGCGCCAAGTAATTGGCGCCGACAGTCTCCTTTTTTCTGTCGCCTTATATTCTGCATGATGCGATAATTTACAAAACCATCATTTGCCATGATCATCACAGGCAGTATAATAACCTACTATTTTAGTCAGTTATTACCTTGAAAGATCACTATACCCACTGACACAAACCAACCAAATTTTGACAGGATACATTAGATGAACGGTGACGCAGCAACCCAGGTTACCCATATCCCTGACGTTCAGGGAAGAGCTGACACGCGCAAATTAGCGATTAATAAGGTCGGCATAAAAGACATTCGCCACCCAGTTGTGGTTAAGGACCGTTTCGAAGGCAAACAACACACAATTGCCAACTTCAGCATGTTTGTATTCTTGCCGCATCAATTTAAAGGCACACACATGTCGCGTTTCGTCGCCATCCTCAACGACCACGAAAGGGAAATCACCTACAGCTCATTTAACGAAATGTTGCAAGAAATGGCCGTACTTCTGGAGGCCGATTCAGGCTATATCGAAATGACTTTCCCCTACTTCATCAATAAAAAAGCGCCGATTTCAGGGGTCGAATCACTGCTTGATTATGAGGTGTCACTGGTAGGTGAAATTGATTCGGGCGTCACCACAACGCGGATCAAGGTTCAAGTGCCGGTGACGAGTCTTTGCCCGTGCTCAAAGTCTATTTCAGATTATGGCGCGCATAACCAACGTTCGCACGTAACCGTGGATGCACGAACTAGCGGTTTTATCTGGATCGAGGAATTAATTGAGATGGTCGAAAAACAGGCTTCTTGTGAACTTTATGGTCTGCTCAAACGGCCCGATGAAAAATACGTCACTGAACGCGCTTACGACAATCCAAAATTCGTTGAAGATATGGTGCGCGATATTGCTGGCGAACTGAACAAAGATGATCGTATTCGCCAATATCGACTTGAGTCGGAAAACTTCGAGTCAATCCATAACCATTCCGCTTACGCACAGATCGAATATAACAAAGACGCTTGAGAGCCCATATCTGCACAAGCTATCTGCACAAACTGCCTGCCAAATAGGGAACTCGCTAACTTAGCACAATTCTGTGTTTGCTTTGATCTTGGCAAGACCGCCAAAAATCATCAAAAATATCGACCGGGTCTTAAACTGAGACCCAGTTAAACCCTTCGCCTTGGTTGGCCAGAATTGGCGCCGGCAAGCCCTCAATTTGTTGAATCATCTCAGCCACGATGGTAGGGCAATTGTTTTTTTCAGAAATATGCCCAGCGATTAGAAAACTTAGGCCACTGACATCGATTCGACGCAACAATTCGAGCGATTGGGTGTTCGACAAATGCCCCAAATTACCACCGACTCGTTGTTTAAGCTGATCGGGGTACGGGCCATTTTGCAACATTTGGTGATCGTAATTGAACTCTAACAAAAGGCCATCAAGCTTACCGAAAGCCTCAACAATGTGATCCGTAATATGGCCTGTATCGGTCAAAACACCCACCCGTTTTTGAGTTTCATTATCGATTTTCGACTGCCGCAAAATAAACTGCAATGGTTCTCTAGCGTCATGCGGCACGGTAACCGGCAATACTTCAATATCACCGATCAAGACCACCTTTCCAGAGACCAGAGTTTCGAACTGCAATTCGGGTGGCAATGCGGCTCGAGCCGTTCCCACCGCGGTCCAAACTGGAACATTATGACTAACACAAAGTTTGGCAACACCACTGCTATGGTCTCCATGTTCATGGGTCAACAGCAACCCATCAATATCGCTCGGCAGCAAATCAAGTTTTTCCAACCGTTTGCAAAATTGGCGCAGCGAAAAACCATTGTCGATTAAAAGGGTGGTCGTTTTGTGTTGGACCAGGGTTGCGTTGCCGCGGCTGCCACTGCCCAGAGATGCAATACGCATAGGCTTACTTGATACGCCTGTATAGTAGGTTGAGGAACTGACTGCCGGCAGTTGATTGGTCAGAATCACCATCGATGGTTTCGATATCAACACGGGTTTGTTGATGCGTATCCTTCGACAGCATCAACACAAATTGTCGGGTTGAGTCATTAACAGAACCCGGTGGCACCGGTTTTGGCTCTAAAAGTTGATCAAAACTAGCGCCGTTGACAACTAAGAAACCTTTACCTGGCTTACCGTTTTCGAAATCAGCGGATGCGATATCAAAGTTCATTCGTTCGAGCTGATGAATCACACGGTTCCAGGCGATTTGGTAGCTATCGCGAAGTAACAGGAACGGGGCCTTTTCCTCGGGGTCAATCTGGATCGTGGCCCTCGGCTTAAACAGTTTCGCCGATTCAAATTGCTGATCAACTTGGTTTTTTTCTAAACCCAAGAAGACCATCAGCCGCGACAACATTTCAACCTCTAGTTCGGACTCAGGCCGACGAAAGTCCCAGCCACTTTTCATCTCATTATTAGCGTTGTTGCTTTCTTTGACTGATATTGAATCGGTTAAATGAGTGCCTCTATGGACCACAAATACACGGCTGATCTGCTGTTGTGGGTCGCGCTCAATACGAGTTCGATATTGGTCCTGAGTGGCAGCAAGATTGGTGCTTTCAAACAATTCCTTCCACCAGGAAAGCGGAGGCTTGGCGAAACCCGACTTTTTATATACCCACTCGGTTTGCATAATGCCTATAACTGGCTCGTCTACCTGCAGCGAGTAGCCTTCCGCCGCCCAAAAGTTTTTCACTAGCTGATAAAGACTGTCGACCGGCTCGCTAACCTCTAACCAATAAAGATTTGAATCTCTTTGTAACTG
>CBDTWQ010000288.1:0-3277 GCA_965364115.1 uncultured Gammaproteobacteria bacterium
GCGTCGTAGCAACCTTCCTGCACTAGAATTCGATTGGCGCAAACGCAGGTTTGCCCGGCGTTGCGATATTTGCTGATCAAAGCGCCAGCGACCGCGGCGTCGAGGTCGGCGTCATCGAAGACGATGAAAGGGGCATTGCCACCGAGTTCCATCGAAGTGCGTTTCACCGTTTGGGCACATTCGGCCATCAGTTTTTTGCCGACCGGCGTTGAGCCAGTGAAAGTCAACTTGCGGACAATCGGGTTGGAGGTCATTTCCTTGCCAATCGCGGCCGTCTCGCCGCTCACCATGTTGATCACCCCCGGCGGAATGCCGGCGCGTTCGGCCAACTCGACGAAGGCATAAGCGGACAAAGGTGTCGCATTCGCCGGTTTACAGACCACGGTGCAACCGGCAGCAAGCGCCGGTGCAATCTTGCGGGTCAGCATCGCGTTGGGGAAATTCCACGGCGTAATGCAAGCCACCACGCCCACCGGTTGTTTGATGCATACGATCCGCTTGTCGCTCGATGGTGCAGGAATGGTGTCGCCATAAATGCGTTTGCCTTCCTCGGCAAACCACTCAATGAAGCTGCCGCCATAGGCGACTTCACCGCGCGACTCAGCCAGCGGCTTGCCTTGTTCAAGGGTCATGATTAGCGCCAGATCGTCCTGCGCTAGCATCATTAAGTTAAACCATTTGCGCATGCAAGCCCCGCGGTCTTTGGCACTGCGTTGACGCCATAACACTAGGGCTGCTTCAGCCGCCTCAATCGCGCGGCGAGTTTCAGCGGTGCTGCAGCGAGCCACTTCGGCAATCAGTTCACCGTTTGCCGGATTGGTCACCGCAACGGTTTCGCCGCTATCGGCATCGACCCATAGGCCGTTGATATAGGCTTGGGTTTTGAGTAAAGCTGGGTCAGATAATGGAATGTGCATGCTGTCGTCTAAGGTTATTGCGGAAAGGCAATTAGCATAGCGATTTCGCAGAGTGTCGACAATGCTTGAGCAAACTTTGAGTTATCAAGGATTGGCATCTGTTACCATGGCTTCATCCTATGGGAGGTGATTACGATGCCTGACGACAGTGTTTCTGCGCCAAAAAAACAAAAAGCCAGGATCAATCTAGATTTTTACCACAGCCCGACGCAATTGCGTTTTGATACCTGGAGCCGACTCGAGGAATATTGTCTTCGGTTGAACCAGAGGAAAATTCGTAAGGCCGATATGGCCGCGCTGATGAGAAAAACAAACGATGCGCTAACCTTGCTGAAGACCATCGAGGACTACTCCGCCTTCCCGTCCCGCGATGATTTTAAACTGTTTAGGCATTTGTTTGATCAGCAGGAGTTCGAGGTGCTCGCGCGGGTCATCAGTCGAGTGGTCCGTGCACTGACCAGTGGCACTTATCGTTCACGGCACATCAATCTGCGAGCGGTTGCCGAGCTCGAAGATAGCAATGACAACCACCTGCCCGATACCAGTTTGCAACGCCCCTACTTTGAAGTGTTGTTCGTCGATGAAAGTGGTGAAGAAGAAGTTCGCCGATTGCGCGAAAATCTGCGCTCGTTGCGCCGAGTAGAAGATAAGTTTGTTTACGACATCGTGGTGGTGCCGAGCTTTGAAGATGCGCTGATTGCGGTGTTGTTTAACTACAACATTCAGGTGGTGGTGATTCGTTATGGCTTTCCGCTGCGGTCAATCAATCACCTCGAAATTCTGCAGCGCTATCTCAGCCGAATCAATGACTCCGACTATGAAGACGCGCTCGACACCGAGCGAGGCCCTTTGTTGGGCAACCTGATAGCTGAATTGCGCCCTGAGCTCGACTTGTATTTGGTGACCGATGCGGCGGTTGAAGATATCGCCGGTAACGTGACGCAACGCTTCACTCGAATTTTTTATCAACAGGAAGATTATCTCGACCTGCACCTCAATATTTTACGCGGCATTCAGTCGCGCTATCAGACCCCGTTTTTCACCGCGCTGACTGACTATAGCCGCCAACCCACCGGTGTTTTTCACGCAATGCCAATTTCACGCGGCAAATCGGTGACCAAGTCGCACTGGATTAAGGACATGGTCCAGTTCTATGGAATGAATATTTTTCTAGCAGAGACCTCGGCGACTTCCGGTGGACTAGATTCGCTGTTGCAACCGCATGGCCCGATCAAAGTAGCGCAGGAGCTGGCGGCGCGTGCCTTTGGTGCGAAGCGCTCCTACTTTGTCACTAATGGCACCTCAACGGCGAACAAAATTGTAGTGCAGGCACTGGTGAAACCCGGCGACATCATCTTGGTTGATCGCGATTGCCACAAATCACACCATTACGGGATGGTGTTAGCCGGTGCGCAGGTTTGTTATCTAGACTCCTATCCATTGGATGAATATTCAATGTATGGCGCGGTGCCATTGCGCGAAATAAAAAAGCAGCTTTTGATTTACAAAGAAGCGGGGCAGCTCGACAAGGTCAAAATGTTGCTGCTGACTAACTGCACTTTTGATGGCGTGGTTTATAACGTCGAACGGGTGATGGAAGAATGCCTAGCGATCAAACCGGATTTGATTTTCTTGTGGGACGAAGCTTGGTTCGCCTTCGCCGGGTTTACCCCAACCTACCGTCGTCGCACCGCGATGGCTACCGCCAAGCGTTTGAAGGCGCGCTATCGCAGCGCTGAATATGCCGCTGAATATGCGGAATATCAAAAGAGAACGGCGGACTTAGAAGATTCGGCGATGCTTGAAGAACGACTGATGCCTGACCCGGCCTTAGTGACTATTCGCACCTACGCCACTCAATCGACGCACAAGTCACTGACTTCATTGCGTCAGGGTTCGATGATTCATGTCTACGATCAGCAGTTCAATCAAAAGGTGCAAGAACCTTTCAACGAAGCCTTCATGACGCACACCTCGACCTCGCCTAATTATCAGATTTTGGCCTCGCTCGACATCGGCCGTCGGCAGGTGGAGCTGGAGGGTTTTGAAATGGTGCAAAAGCAAATTGAACTGGCGATGGCGATTCGTGAGCGGGTTGCTTCCCATCCTTTGTTGAGCAAATATTTTCACTTTCTAAATGCGCGCGAAATGATTCCTGAAGAATTTCGCCCATCGGGCATCGCAAGCTACTTCGATCCCGAAAAGGGCTGGCGAAACAACAGCATGGAGGAGGCCTGGGCGACCGATGATTTCGTTATCGATTTAAGCCGGCTGACGCTCTATGTGGGGCTCACAGGAATTGACGGTGACACTTTCAAAAATGACTATTTAATGGACAAGTATGGGATCCAGATCAACAA
>CBDTWQ010000289.1:0-3272 GCA_965364115.1 uncultured Gammaproteobacteria bacterium
ATCATCCTGTTTCCCGTGTTGCAGTCTTGTTACACCGCGGTGTTGGGTTGGTTGCTGGCGGTGCTGGTTTACCTGGTGGCGGAATACTTGATCAATTCTGTGCTCGCACCCAATCTCAACCTTAAGCAGGAGCTTTGTTTTCTATTGCCTGAACATTTCCTCTGGGCCTTTGCGTTAACCATGTTGGTCGCGATCTATGCTGCCATCCTGGGCGGTCTGCGTGCGGCTAAAATAGAGCCTTCCGACGGATTGCGCGATATCTAAAGCTTTAGTTAGCGCATCGTGTAGGACAGAGCCTACACAAATAGTCGAATACACCTACAAAACAACGGCCGGAAAGCTCTATGGCTAAATTATTTCTTCAGTATACTAATTCAGTGCTTGTAGGAGACAAGCCAAGGAGGATGTGAAACAAGGAGGTTGCTACACATCAGAGGCAGGATGCCTCGCAGGATGCGACAGGATGAAAAAGCAAGTAATCTTTGAGTCCTCGCGCCTTAATCAGGCCGGGGGCTTTTTCATTGCCGCAACGGTTATGAATCCAGAGCCAGTTCCAGATTCAGGTTTAAATTCAAAATCACAAATTCAAAATCACAAATTCAAAATCATAAATTCAAAACCATAAATTCGAATTCAAAATCACAAATACAAACCAGAATCAAATTCTAAGTCAGCTGCCAAGTCAAACCTAGACTCGTTCAAACTGCTCTAGATCGAGCCCTAGGTTAGATGGAGCGTTGGGTGATACGCAACCGGCATTGGACTCGATTTCACGCCAAGCCCAAATCGATGCCAGCCTCAGGCTCGGCCAGAACCTGCCAGAAGTTAGGCTTGAGCGATAGTAGATCTATCGGCTGGACGTGGACTTTTTTATTTGATCGAGCCGAGACAGATCGTGTTACACGCTGTTTTAAAGATTCAATATGGTAGCATTGCGACCATGCAGCCTTCGCAGTTAATCAATCGTCTGAAACCAGTTTGCTTGCTCGCCAGCAGCGAACCTCTGTTGGTGCGTGATTGGCTCGATGAGTTGCGACCATTGTTGCGAGAACACGGCTTTGAGGACGTTCAGCGCTTTCTCGCTGACACCAGCTTTGATTGGCAAGCGTTGGTCCAGGAAGGGGATATGATGTCGCTTTTTTCGGCTAAAAAATGTCGAATCATCAATTTACCGACGGGCAAACCGGGTCAACAGGGCGGCAAAGTGATTCAAGCGTTGTGTGCTAATCCGCCTGAAGACTCTCTTTTCTTGTTCGTCTCGCCTTCGTTAGATTGGCAGAGTAAAAAAGCCGCCTGGTGTAAGAGTATTCAGAGCCTTGGTGAGGTTGTCGAGTTGAAGCCGGTTAATATCGATAAACTATCCGATTGGATTTTACAACGGGCGCGCCGTAAAGGGCTCGAAATCGATCTTCAGTCGGCCCAGTTTCTTGCTGACTGTACCGAGGGAAATTTGTTGGCGACAGATCAAGAATTAGAGAAGTTGAAAATTCGCTTTGTTGAGAAAAAAAGTATCGATTTTGAGACGATTAAGTCTTCAGTGGCGCAATCTTCGCGCTATAGCAATTTCTTGTTAACCGATGCTTGCCTCGCAGGTGACACCCCAAGGGCGTTAGCAATTTTGCGAAGCCTGGCCACTGAAGGTTATGCAACCCCTCAACTACGATGGTCTTTGCAAGCAGCCCTAGAGCAACTAGATTATTTAGCTCAGGCGAAGAACTCTGGTGGTTTGAGCCGTCGGGTTTGGCAATCGTTACGTATTTGGGATAGCAAGCAAACCCTTTTTACTGCAGCCTTGAAGCGATTGCGCAGTGGCCAAATCGAGTCTTTGTTGCAAAGCTGTGCTACATTAGATCGAATCGGAAAAGGGCAGTTGGATAGCAAATTTCCTGGTCAGGATTGGGCCCAGCTCAAGTCTTTGGTAGTGGATTTTAGTGGAAAAACGGGCGGCTGAGTGAGCATCGCATTACAGAGTGAAACAACCACCGACTTGCGTCGGTACATGTTGGAAATTGGTCGTAAAGCCCGTGCTGCTGCGGCCGAGCTCGCCTATGCGACCAGTCAACAGAAAAATCAGGGGTTGCATCAGATTGCTGCCGTCATCGATCAGCGTCGCGACTCCATCTTGCAGCAAAACCAAAAAGATTTGCAAGCGGCTGGTGCCAATCAGCTTAGTGATGCAATGCTCGAACGGCTTGAACTCAGCTCGAATCGGATTGATGCCATGATTGAAGGTTTGCATCAGGTTGCGGAACTTGAAGACCCAGTCGGTCAGATCGGTGAATTAAGTGAGCGGCCTTCGGGGATTAAGCTCGGTAAAATGCGCGTGCCGCTGGGTGTGATTGGGATTATTTATGAATCGAGACCTAACGTCACGGTTGATGCGGCGGCCCTTTGCTTGAAGTCGGGTAATGCCAGCATTCTACGTGGTGGCAAAGAGGCGCTTCATTCCAATCAAGCGATTTTCGACTGCATTCAGACAGGTTTGGACCAGGCGGGTTTGGATCAACAGTCGGTTCAGGTGATTAACACTGTTGATCGAGCGGCAGTCGGCCTTATGCTGAGTATGCCTGACACGATCGACGTGATTATTCCGCGAGGCGGAAAATCATTGATAAAGCGCGTTATTCAGGAATCGATGATTCCGGTGATCAAGCACCTAGACGGCAACTGCCATGTTTTCATTGACGATCACGCCGATTTGGACAAAGCCATCGCGATCGCAATTAATTCTAAAACCAGACGCTACGGCGTCTGCAATGCAATGGAGACACTGTTAGTGGCGCAAGCGATCGCGCCAGGCGTGTTGCCTTCGATTATCGACCGCTTGCTCGAACTTGGGGTTGAACTAAGAGGCTGTGAGACTAGCGTTTCGTATCGGCCCGAGCAGATTAAGCTAGCCACAGAGGATGACTGGTATACCGAGTTTTTGGCGCCGATCCTGGCGATCAAGATTGTGCCTGATCTTGACGCTGCGATTTGGCATATTAACCATTACGGTTCACAACATACCGACGTAATCGTCAGCGAAGATGCGCAAAGTAGCGATTCGTTTTTGCGTCGAGTTGACTCAAGTTCGGTGATGGTCAACGCCGCAACCGGCTTTGCCGATGGCTTTGAATATGGATTGGGTGCTGAAATTGGGATTAGTACCGACAAATTACACGTGCGCGGACCGGTCGGCCTTAAAGGTTTAACTTCGCAAAAATATGTGGTCTTCGGGGACGGTCAGACTCGCGACTGATGATTGGAATTTTAGGCGGAACCTTTGATCC
>CBDTWQ010000290.1:0-3272 GCA_965364115.1 uncultured Gammaproteobacteria bacterium
TTGACTTCACGACGTTTCAGGCTTAACAACTTCATTTTTGAATCGCGGTTAACCAATTCACTCATTAACTGAAACATATCTTTAGGGTCAATTAATTCGACCGTCTCGATTCTGAGGCGCTCGTCTAGCTTCAACAATTCACCCTTAAGTCTAAGAATTTGGTCATCTTGTAGTTGATTGGCGCCGCCGCTCATGCGCAAACGAACCTGATCAATAGTTTTTTGACTATTGCTAACTTCACTCTCAATTTTCTGATTTGCCGTCTGTTTCGAATCGACTAGTGCCACCTGACTAAGCGCAAAAAAGTTCCACCAAACAAAACCCAATGCCACGATCAACGTCAGCGCAATCAAAGCACGCTCGCGCATTGATTGCGCATTGAACCGCTGTAGCCAGTTTTTCATTGCCTCACTCATCGCTGCTCTCACGCGTCGCAATCAGAAAATCGACCTTCCAGTCAGTTTCCTTAGCCCGCTCCAGTTGGAACATGTCAAATCGTTGACCAGCAAAAACCGCTTCGCTGCCGAATTGATCAAAATAATTCGGTACTTGTTCAGCACGCAGCGAACTTCCGCGAATTTCAATAAAGCGGTCGGCTAGCCGTATCTGATTTAACCAAACATCCAACCTGATATCGGATTGATGCAGGTTAGCCAAGGCAGCCAGATAGCCGGAAAAACCTTCACCCGCTCCTAAACGATTTGCATCAACGAAGTTCAAAACCTTTTTCCGCGCCGCAACCTGCCGCGCCAATTGCGCAATTTGCTGATCGAGTTGACGGTTATCAACCAGTTCGGCCAGCTTGCTATTCACCTCATTCAATTCGATTACCACCTGTTGTCGTTCAGCTTGAAGCGTGTGATTACGCTGCACGGCTTGTTCGAGATTGTTGTGTAGGACAAAACTCCATACAACTATTCCAAGCAAGAATAGTGCCAACCCAAAGACCACCTGCTGGCCCGATAACCACATGCGCTGAGGCCGAAACCGGGTCTGATAAAGATTAACTTGCTGAAGAATCATCGGGTGGCACCTCGCAATGCCGCGCAATAAGCGTGGAAACACTTTGAGTCTAGATCCGGGCTAGCTTCCTCCGAACCTGACAGCAGAAAAACAATGTCGAAGTTGGTCAGGTTTTCTAAATACTTAGCCATTTTCTCGGTGATTTCCTGCTGCGGATAAATCTGCAGATCGGTGACCCCACCGAGGCCAAAGTAACTTTCGTAATAATCCACTGAACGCTGCACCTCGAGCAACAATGAATCAAACTCATCAGTGTTGTCTTGATTGATTTGCTGAAGTTGGTTTAACCCCAGTTTGAAATCTCGCGAGACGTATAAATCGGTGTCATGATAAATGCTGAGCAAGCCACTATTGTCAGCCAGCGTCAACAGAGCGAAGGTTCGCTCCTCGCCATTAACAACCAATCCTAAATTGGAGCGCACCAATTCGTGAACATCAAGCGCAACTAGCTCAAGCCCACTCGATCGAATGCTGTCAACATAATTAACCACCGCCGACTCGCGCGCGGCAACCACGCCGATCTGTTCCTTCGCATTTTTCGTCGACCGCGGCATGGTGTAGCTTTCGATCACCGCATTGCTGACATCATAGTTAATCAAGTCTTTGATTTTCCAAGTCAGCGCTTGCGAAAGCTCGGCATCCTCAACATCTGGCTTCTCAACTTGATAGAGGTCACAGTCGTCCTCTGCGAGAAGGCACACGCAAGGTATATTTTGCAAACTATGCTGCTCGACCCAATGCTTAAGCGCTTTACTCTGGGCACTTTGCCCTTGCGCATCAAGGAAGTCGCTCTGCAGAATTTCAGCCTGTTGGTCAGAACCAACCTTTACTTGGGTCACAGCCACTCCGTCGCTGAGGAAATCAACCCCCACTTGCGTGCCTTTCTTAGCATTCGAAAACAAACCCAAAATTAGTTCCTCTTCATTAGTAGTTGACGGCCGCCCTTCAGATTTCACTAGACCAGCCCCATCAATTTTTTAGATGGTTGATCAACGGAGCGTTTCAGCAAGCCCGTCGAGCGCCATCACTACCTTTGTTAAATTCACTTTACTAATCTAGATATTCGCATAGAAATCCGTTATAAATCTAAGTCCCTAATATCAACCTCAATCCAAAACAGAGCACTTTCAAGTGAACCTCAAAAAAATCCTTACACGATGATTCATATCGTTTTATTCGAGCCGGAAATTCCGCCCAACACCGGCAACATTATCCGCCTAGCGGCAAACACTGGTTGCCAACTACATTTGATCGAACCATTAGGCTTTACAATGGACGACAAACAGTTGCGGCGCGCGGGCCTCGACTATCGCGAGTGGGTACAAATCGAACGTCACCCAAACTACGAATCATTTATAATTCGTGCAAATATAACTCATGCAAAACATGTGCCAATTAAAAACCTATTCGCGTTCACGACCAAAGCAACGAAAACCTATAGTCGCGCAAACTTTTCTTCAGGGGATGCCTTGCTGTTTGGCCCGGAGACCCGTGGCTTGCCGGATAGCATTTTGAATTCACTGCACAGTGACAATAAGCTTCGAATCCCTATGGTGGCCGACTCTCGCAGCTTGAACCTGTCCAATACGGTAGCAATTGCGCTTTATGAAGCTCTGCGGCAACAGGATTTTGATCAACTGGATTAATCTGGGACTGCCCCGGCAGAGCGCTGAGGGTGAAGAGTGCGTTATCTTGCGAGCTGCGGCCAGTTAGATGCGATTCGCTTCCGGTCCTTGTGGTCGGCTTTCTAAATCTTTGACCGCATCCAGCGGATTCTTATCTTCATAACAAACTCGATAAACTTCGTGCATAATCGGCAGATCTATTGGCAGCTGCTGAGTTTTATCGAAAACCGCCTTGGCCGCCTGCAAACCTTCAACCGTCTGCCCCACGTCAGTTTCCGCCTGCTGAACCGTACAACCGCGTCCGAGTGCCAGACCAAAGCGCCGATTTCGGCTTTGATCATCAGTACAAGTCAAAATGATATCGCCAAGGCCCGCCAGCCCCATCAGGGTTTCCGACTGTGCGCCGAGCTGTGTGCCCAGCCGCATCACCTCACTCAAACCTCGAGTCATTAGCGCGGCCCGAGTGTTGGCACCAAAGCCGAGGCCATCGGCAATTCCAACGGCGATCGCCAGCACGTTCTTAAGCGCGCCACCCAATTCGACCCCGATAATGTCTTCGCTGGTATAAGCGCGAAATCGATGGCCGCGCAGAATCGCCGCAATTCCATCGGTTGCGCTCGCGTT
>CBDTWQ010000291.1:0-3266 GCA_965364115.1 uncultured Gammaproteobacteria bacterium
CTGGTTTCGTTGGTTTAACGAACTGCCCGTATTAGTGGTGCTCGCGGTGATCGTGCTGGCCGTGGTTAAACCATTTTAAGACCAGCCTTTAGTTCGACAAACATGCTGACGGCAATAAGTGGTGGGCAATCAAGTGGCAACCCAAAAGCGCTATCTACCAGCCCGCAGGAAGCCGCCCAAACCGCGCTCTTCCAACCTAGTAGCATATAAATTTCGAATCATAATCGCTTCCGGCATCGCCACAGCTGTATCAAATATCTCGGTCAATTCCTGTCGACTGAACGACAAGATCACCTTCTTCGCGCGCAAAAGACTACCGACGCTCATTGAAAGGCTGTCGATTCCCATACCCAACAGCGCCATTACGCCAAGCGGGTCGCCAGCCAGTTCACCACAAACACTCACTGGCGTGCGACTTTTCGCCGCGCCTTCCACAATCTGTTTCATCGCTTTTAAAACGGCGGGGTGCAACGATGAAAAGAGGTCAGCAACACTCTCATTGTTTCGATCCACTGCCAGTAAATATTGAGTGAGGTCGTTGGTCCCAATTGAAACAAAATCGACTATTTCACAAAAATCCTCAATTTGATAAACCGCAGAGGGCACTTCGATCATCGCACCGATTTTCGGCAATGCCAACTTCCGCTCACATTCCTCTTCGATTTCATCACGCACGCGTCGAATCAGAACCATCGACTCCATCAGTTCAGATTTACTGCTAATCATCGGCAACAGAATCTCAAGGTTATTGAGATCGACATTGGCCCGAATCATGGCCCGCACTTGGGTTACGAAAATTTCCGGATGATCGAGTGTTATTCGCACCCCGCGCCAACCTAGAAAAGGATTAGCCTCATGAATTGGGAAGTAGCTCAACGGCTTGTCTCCACCCACGTCTAGCGTACGCAACACCACCGGCATGCCTTTAAAGGTTTCAAGCACATTCTTATAAATCAGATACTGTTCTTTCTCACTCGGAAATCGATCTCTAATTTGAAACGGAATTTCGGTTCGATAGAGCCCCACCCCTTCCGCACCAATTCTCAGTGACGGGGTGTAATCCGACATCAATCCGGTGTTCACCAGCAGCGAAACTCGATGTTGATCCAAAGTAACCGCCGGCAGATTCTTTATTTCCAGAAGCTCTTCCTCAATGGCTTCCTCTTCTCGACGATACTGCCGATACTCGTCCAGTAACGCCTCACCCGGGTTGATAAACGCCGAGCCGTTGTAGCCATCGACCACCAAATGCACGCCATCAAGCTGCTTGATAGGTAAGTTATTGGCACCCATCACAGCCGGAATGCCGAGGGCATGCGCGAGTATTGCAACATGAGACGAACTGCTGCCATGGGCCGAAACAATGCCACTGAGCCGCTCTGACGGCACATCTGCCAGGTCACTTGCGGTCACTTCGTTGCCAACCAAAATCGTGTCGTCAGGAAAATCTAGACCAGCGCTTTGTTCGAGCATCAGCTTTCTCAAGACGCGGACGCCAAGATCACGAACGTCGCTAGCACGTTCAGCGAGATAGCGGTCTTCCATTTTTTCAAACGCGCGGGCATGCTGCTCGACGGTGTCACGCCAACTGGCCGCAGCCCAATTGCCAGTACGAATTCGCCGTGTCGTGTCGTCGATCAACGAACCTCTGCTCAACATTTGAGCGTAGGCCAAAAACAATGCGCACTCTTCCTCAGGCAAGGATGCGCGCATAATCTCAGCTTGCTGGTTTAGCTCACCGCAAACCTTTTCAACCGCATCATCGAAACTCTTTAACTCCCCCTCGACATCATCTATTTTTTTATTCGGAACCGAATCTAGATTAACCCCGCGATTCAAAACAACTGCAACGCCAATCGCAAGGCCCGGCGAACCCGCAACGCCTTGAACTCTCTGGCTGATTTCGACCGCGCTAATTCGACCCTGACTTTCAGCGCGCTCAATCGAGGTTGCCAACTGTGACGCGAGTGTCGTCAGAAAAGCCTCTTCATCTGCGTTGAACCCAACTTTGGAGCGCTGCACGGCAAGCACCCCGAGCACTTTCCTATGAGCGATAATTGGCACACCTAGAAAAACTGGGAACTCAGCTTCGCCAGAATCGGGCATTAGCAGGAAGTGTTTATGATCGGGCGCGCTAACGAGGTTTATCGGCTCAGCACGTGACGCAATCTTGCCAACCAAACCTTGTTCAAAGTGACGTTCAACCGTATCTACAATTCCGGGGTTCAAACCAACGCTGCCTTTCAACACCATAAGTTCTGGGTCTTCCTTGCCGGCGAGGAAAATCGTGCAGGCGTCTGCACTGAGGTCATCCGTGACACTGCCAAGAATTAGATCTAGCGCCTGACCGATGTCAGAAGCCCGATTAACGTCCTGGACGATGCGATGCAGCCTATGGATCATCGATGCCACAGCTACAGCTCCTGTTGCGAACAGTGGCTAATCATTTTATGCGGATTTCGAGGGCGATAGTTTTAGCTCCAATTGCGCCATAGCACATTGATAAACACGGCGTTTAAACGCAACGACTTGATCAACCGGGTACCAGTAGTCAACCCATTGCCAATGATCGAATTCGGGTTTGCTTGAAGCATTCAAATCAAATCGATCTTCACTTGATTCGAGGCGTAGCAAATACCAAAGCTGTTTTTGACCGATGCAACGCGGCTCCGAGTTTCGGCGCAACAGCCGCTTGGGCAACTTATAGCGCAACCAACTCGGGGTGCAAGCCATAATCGAGACATGATCGGCCTCTAGACCGGTCTCCTCCCATAGTTCACGAAACATCGCATCCGTCGGCGTCTCCCCCGGCGATATTCCGCCCTGCGGGAACTGCCAAGCATCCTGCCCGACCCGTTTCGCCCACATCACTTGGCCCACCTCATTGCTCAGTATAATACCCACATTGGCACGATAACCATCGATGTCTATCATATAGCTCGTTGTTCTTTTAAATTTAGAATAATATCCCAGCATTCTGACATAGACTTTCCGAATCCAGCAAGCTAGAGCTACATCATGACACTCGCCATTTTTGACCTTGACCATACCCTGATTGACGGGGATAGCGACTATTTATGGGGTGAATATATGGTGAAAAACCAAATAGTTGACCCGAAAACCTATCGCCAAAAAAATCTGAGTTTCTATCAGGACTACCAGCGCGGAACGCTCGACAATGATCAATATCTGCGTTTTTCACTAGAGCCACTCACCCATCATAGCATTCCGCAACTCTACCAGTGGCGGATCGACTTTGTAGAAAA
>CBDTWQ010000292.1:0-3259 GCA_965364115.1 uncultured Gammaproteobacteria bacterium
GTGCGCTCACGCTGGTCTATCAGTTTATCCAAATCGGCAGAGTCAAATTTGTGGTTGGCCTCCAGTAAGAGGTGCTTACTTTCCAGCAATTGTTGGCGCTCGCGCGCGATCCGCGACTGCTGCGCGACGGTCTGGTGATAGTCATTAAGGGTGCTGGCAATCTCGGCGAGGTAACGCACACGTTTAGCGGGAACAATCTCCGTGGTAGCGCTAGATTTCCTAATTTCGACCTGCGGCAGCAAAGACTGGTTTTCAGGTAAACCCAGCTGCGTACGAATTTCCTGATAGAGCGCGGTAATGCCGTCATCATTGAAGCGCGCGGCGATGGTGCCGAAAACCGGCATCGTTTCAATATTCTGAGAAAAGGCTTGGCGATTGCGTTGCACCTGTTTGGCGACGTCGCGATAGGCATCTTCGGCGCCTTTTCGATCAAACTTATTGATCGCGACGATGTCGGCGAAATCGAGCATGTCGATTTTTTCGAGCTGGCTTTGCGAGCCAAATTCCGGCGTCATCACGTATAAAGACGTGTCAACCAGGGGCACGATGGCGGCATCGCCCTGACCAATTCCAGGGGTCTCAACGATAATTAAATCAAACTCGCAAAGCTTGCAGGCGGCGATCACCTCGGCGACCACTTCGGGAATTTCACCACTGGCGTCGCGAGTTGCCAATGAGCGCATAAAAATGTTGGGGTGGTTGATTGCATTCATTCGAATCCGGTCGCCGAGCAGCGAGCCGCCAGTTTTACGCCGGGTTGGGTCTACCGCAATAATCGCGAGTTTAAGCTGGTCGCCAAAGTCGAGTCGAAATCGACGAATGATTTCATCGGTTAGCGATGATTTACCAGAGCCGCCGGTGCCGGTAATCCCCAGCACTGGGGTTTTGCGGTCAGCCGCCGCTTTTTGCAGTTGACCTCTCAGATGTTCTGGTAGAAGACCTGCAAGCTGAGTGCCGCTGCGGTCATTTTCGAGCGCGCTAATGAGGCTCGCCAAGGCTTGCCAATCGTTTTGCAAAAGCGGGTCGAGTGTTTTAGGCGCGTGGTCTGCGGGGTCAAATTGACAGCGCGCTAGCATATCGGAGATGATCCCTTGCAAACCGAGTTTCTGACCGTCTTCAGGCGAGTAAATTCGGTTCACACCGTATGCTTCGAGCAGCGCGATTTCAGTGTCTATGATAACCCCGCCGCCGCCCGCGAAGATTCGAATATTGGGGCGATTGCGCTGCTTCAGCATGTCGACCATATATTGGAGATATTCCACATGGCCGCCTTGATAAGAGCTGATCGCGATCGCATGCACATCCTCTTGCACTGCCGCATCGACGACCTCGGCGACCGAACGATTGTGTCCGAGGTGAATGACTTCCGCGCCGGCGGCCATCAGCATACGGCGCATGATGTTGATTGCGACATCATGGCCGTCGAACAAACTGGCCGCCGTGACGAACCGAATTTTTCTATCAGACACCGGTTGAAGGGAAGGGTTGGCGACGCTATTAATCGACTTAGCGGGGTTGGGGCTCATGCAGCACAGCTCAGCTTATAATGTGATTGCAATCACGGAAATAATAAACTACCTTACGTTTACGTAAACGTCAACTAGGTTTGGCATAACAAACTCATGCCAAGCGATTTTTATAACCTAAGTTTCTTCCCGATTATGTAGCCGATGATGAAGTCTATGATAAATGGTCGATTCGAACCTAGAGACCCAAATTTCAAGGGTAAAGTGCGTCAGAGCTTTGAATCTCAGGCGGTCATGGCCACGCTCAATGCAACACTGCTGGAGATCGACCCGGGCCGGGTGGTAATTGAACTGCCATACCAGATCGCTTTAACCCAGCAAAACGGATTCCTTCATGGCGGCATATCCGCAACCATAATGGACTCCGCTTGTGGCTATGCGGCGCATTCATTAATGCCGGCTGATGCCGCGGTGTTAACCGTAGAATTTAAAATCAATCTATTGGCACCCGCCCGCGGGGAGCGATTTCGCGCGGTCGGTCAGGTTCGCAAGCCAGGCAAAAATCTCACTCTTTGCGAGGCCGATCTTTTCGCTGTTGCAACCAGTGGCGAAACCTTGGTTGCCACTATGACCGCCACCTTAATGGCTTTAAAGCCAGACGCCATAGGCTAGGGCGATGTTGAATTCAGTGGGAACCACGCAAACTTTTAGCATCAGCGAACTCGCTGAAGAATTTGGGGTGACCTCAAGGGCGCTTCGGCTCTATCAAGAAGAGGGCTTGCTGCAACCTGAGCGAGAGGGCACGAAGCGTGTCTATAGCGAGCGTTGCAGGGTTCGACTGCGTTTGATTTTGCGCGGTAAGCGTCTGGGTTGGTCACTATCTGAGATCAGAGATTCTTTTGATCTCTACGATTCAGGTCTTGGCGAAGAAGGTCAGCTAGTGGCGATGTTGGGCAAACTCGAACAGCGAGCTGAAACCTTGCAATCTCAGCGCGACGATGTCGAACATGCACTCGAAGAATTAGCTCAAATTATGCTCAATGCAAGGCGTGCATTAAAACAAATTCGCTCGAATGCGAAGCAAAAACAATTGGATCAAGAATGACTCAATATTTCGGTTTGAATTTTGATTTGGGCGAAACCGCTGACCTGCTGCGTGAAACCGTGCACCAGTTTGCGCAAGCTGAAATTGCGCCTCGGGCAGCCGAGATCGATCGTGATAACGAGTTTCCAAATGAGCTCTGGCCTAAGCTAGGAGAGATCGGCTTGCTCGGCATCACGGTGTCAGAAGAATATGGCGGCAGCGGCATGGGTTACCTCGAGCACATTGTTGCGATGGAAGAGATTTCGCGGGCCTCGGCTTCGGTTGGGCTTAGCTATGGGGCGCATTCCAATCTTTGTGTGAACCAAATAAACCGCAAGGGTAACGCCCGGCAGAAGCGCCAATATTTGCCTAAACTGATCAGCGGTGAACATATTGGCGCGCTAGCCATGTCAGAGCACACGGCCGGCTCAGACGTCGTCAGCATGCAAATGAAAGCCGAAAAAACCGACGCGGGTTATCTTTTAAATGGCACCAAAATGTGGATTACCAACGGCCCTGATGCCGACTTGATTGTGGTTTACGCGAAGACCGATGCGGCCGCGGGCTCGCGAGGAATCAGCGCCTTTCTGGTGGAAAAGGCATTTGGCTTTAGCGCGGCACGAAAAATCGATAAGCTTGGGATGCGCGGTTCCAACACCGCGGAGTTGGTTTTTCAGAATGTCGAAGTGCCGGCTGAAAACTTGCTAGG
>CBDTWQ010000293.1:0-3253 GCA_965364115.1 uncultured Gammaproteobacteria bacterium
CAACACTGCAGACGTTGGGATGCTAGCCGATAAAAATCTGCGGTTGGTCGAAGATCGCCACTAGTAGAATTTTTACCAATGACCGCTTAGGGCGCATTCCATAGTTTCATTGGGTACCTTTCCTTACCGAGTTCAAGTCATAAGCGCAATTCCAGTTAAACGAGCGCGACAAATTCGTTTTCAAATAATTGATTCGGGGTCAGATAGCCTCGGGTTTTCCTCGGTCGATTATTTAAATTGTCGACCGTGCTTTTCATGACCTGGCATGAGACCTTTCTGAAGAGCATTAATGGTTCAATCATTGGTAAAGCCATTTATTTGTTGTGGTTTATCGGAATGCCACGACTTGGGCGTATTAACTTTAAAAACGCGTTCTACCATGTAATGAACCGAGGTATAGGCCGTCAGGCCATATTTCATGTGGGCGAGGCCTCCTTGATGTTTCTAGCCTGTCGGGCAGGAGCAAGAGGTCGAGGTTCAGCGGTGCCGCATATTTCGGTGGCAGTAGGTTGCTAACAAAATAGAACTTGATAAAAAATCAAGTATTCAAAGTTCAATAAAGAGGTCAACTCAACGATGGACCCTTTATTCCCTTAACACCCTCGCAAAGATCAATCAACGTGGTGAAAAACTAATGAGCGCAGTTTGCGCTAGATCTACCCGACAAAAAGATTTTCAAGCCTTGACCTGTACCATCGACAAGCTCTAACTTAAACACTTGCTCACTGCGTGGAAATCAAATTAAGTTCGCGTCTGCCAACTACCGCATACCGATCACCGCAATCACCGTATTTGGTGCCAGCATTTTGCTCACCCTGTCGATTGGCATCGTGCTCTATCTTGGCTTCAGTGAGGCCGCAAATTCGACCCGCCACCTCTGGGCGGACCAAGCTCAAACTTTAATCGACGGCATGGAAGAAAGCATCGACGTGCGGCTGCAGCCGATACGCGAACAGGCGCGCTGGGTCGCGCATGATGTCAAAGACTTGTCTGATTTGACCGCACTCGATAGCTACGCCTATGGGATTCTCGCAGCAACCCCACAAGTAGCAGGGGTCGCATTGATTGATGCGGAGGGTCGCGGCCGGCGCTGGCATCGTACCGACCGATTCGCGGTTTCGGAAGACTGGTCACAAAACAGCTGGTGGCCAGACTATCTGAAGCAGGTCGAATCCGCCGACGGTCCCACCTGGCGCGAACCTATCTTCACGGAAACCGTGCGCTCCTCGACGCTGCTTCACGACATTCCATTGCATGACGTCAACGGCAAGTTCATTGGTGTTTTTGCTCAAATCGTCACCATAGAAGAGATATCCGCCTTTCTCTCCAGAAACTATGCCGAGACCGGCATCACCCCATTCGTGCTATATGACCATAATTTCGTGCTGGCACATCCACAAATATTCGCGGGCACCATCCAACAACCCCTGCCCGATCTTGACGAACTTGGAGACCTGGTGTTGCAACGTATTTGGTCACCCGATGAGGAAGCCTTGTATATCGCCGATTTACTGGATGATACCCAGGCCCGTGGTGTTCTCTGGGGTGAAGTTTATTATCTCTTTTTATATCGTAATCTCGAACGCTATGGACCCGCGCCATGGACCATAGGCGCCTACATCAATACCAACCTACAGACCGACAATGCGACACGAGACCTGTTTAGATCACTAGCAGTGGGCCTCGCCGTGCTGGCATTTGCGATACTGGCGGCTATTATCGTTGGTCGCAAAATCAGTATACCGATCAAGGCGATTGTGCACGCGGCGGAGTCGATAGAAGCCGGTAACCTTGACACCGTCCAACCGTTGGCTGGCAGCGGGATCCGCGAACTCGACGAGGCCAGCAAGGCGTTCAACGACATGCTCAAAGGTTTGCGCGAGCGTGAAATCATTCGCCAAACGCTAGGACGTTTTGTACCCGCTGAGGTCGCCAGTTCGCTGTTAGCCGGCGGCGGCACAATTCCGGTCCAGCAAACCGAGGCGACGATCTTGTTTTGCGACATCGAAGCTTTCACCAGTCTGACTGAAACGCTCGGTCCGATCCGTATCGTCGATATGTTAAACGCCTATTTCTCCGACATGGTCGAAGTCCTCGAAACCCACGGTGGCATCGTCACCCAGTTTCAGGGCGACGCGATTCTCGCCACCTTCAACGTGCCGATTGCTGCCGAAAATCATGCTCATAATGCCATTGCCGCAGCGCTAGACATGTTGCAGCGAGTCGCGACTCAACGTTATTCTGGCGAGTCAATAAAAACTCGCATTGGCATCAATACCGGCGCCGTGGTCGCTGGCGCTATCGGCGCTAAGGGACGGCTTAATTACACGGTTCACGGTGATGCGGTGAATCTTGCGGCACGGCTTGAAAATTTGAACAAGATCTATCACACCCGCCTGATCGTGTCAGAATCGAGCACTTCACAGGCACCCGATTTTGCATTTACGCTCATCGGCGATACGCCAGTGCGCGGCCAAACCCAATCTACCCGAATCTATACCATCGAATCCATTGACCCTCGCGTGGATGATTAAATCGATCAAAAATTCTCACTTCGGCCAACCAAAGTCGACTTTATCAGCATCAATGAATCGGTATATTGTCTCGTGATTAATACAAACCTGATGATGTAATTTCAAATAGCCGCTGACTTTTACGGACTAAGATATTGTTTTATTAGTTTGATGATTTTCGTTTCTAGGCCTTCGCTCAGTTTTCGATATTTCGTATTGCCCATTCGAAATTTTCGTCATTTGAGAATTTCTGCCCCCTCGCCAAAGCCACTTCTATTTGACTGCTGCCTGTTCGTAGTGCGTTCCAGATATAAAACTTTTCTTCTTTGTTTAAATGTTGATAATGTTTTAACGGTGCGATTCCTTTGGTTTGGAGTAAGATTTTTCAACAAGTTATTCCTAACTCATTATTATCAAAGGAATTGCATTTATTAAATGAATCCGTCCGTGAATAATGAAAAAGTTAAAGAGGGTGATTTGTTAACCGATTTGAACCCTATCTTTTAACTATTAGCGATGCACTTATGATCATCGCGCAAGCTTCATTTTGAATTTTCGACTAAAGGGCTATGTTGAATGTGGCTAACGTCCATAAGCGGTCCAGTTACTTTTATAGTAAAACGCGGAAAGTCAATGCTTGAAACGATTTGGAAATTTACAAAGTACTTACTGTTAGTGTTAGTGGTATTAATGATTGGCATTGGCTTATTTCTTGCGTTTGCACCAGTCTTTGGTGGCAA
>CBDTWQ010000294.1:0-3236 GCA_965364115.1 uncultured Gammaproteobacteria bacterium
AACATGCCCTTAGTCATTCGCCGAGCATTGATCAGTGTATCTGACAAAACTGGAATCATCGAGCTAGCGCAACAACTTGTCTCCACTGGCGTCGAACTATTGTCGACTGGCGGCACCGCCAAACTGATTGCCGAAGCTCAGATTGCGGTAACCGAAATCTCAGACTACACCGGCTTCCCCGAAATGATGGCCGGTCGAGTGAAAACTTTACATCCAAAAGTTCACGGCGGAATCCTCGGCCGACGAGGCATCGATGATGCGATTATGCAAGAGCACTCAATCGAACCAATTGATTTGGTAATTATAAATCTCTACCCATTTGAAAAAACCGTGGCCGAACCCGATTGCAGCTTTGACGACGCTATCGAAAACATCGATATTGGCGGACCGGCGATGTTGCGAGCTGCCGCTAAAAATCACTCTGATGTTGCGGTGGTCGTCGACCATGCCGACTATTCGATGATCCTCGATGAGCTCAAAGGCGGGACCATCTCTGATCAACTGCGATTTTCACTGGCGGTTAAAGCGTTTGAGCATACGGCACGATACGACGGTGCCATCGCTAACTACTTTGGCCGCCTAGTTCAAACCGAAGACGACAGCGCTTTCCCTCGAACCATGAACCTGCAGTTTCAACACGCTCAGTCCATGCGTTACGGCGAAAACCCGCATCAAACCGCAGCTTTTTATATTGCTAACGAATCATTGGAACCCAGTGTTGCTATTTCGATTCAAATTCAGGGTAAGGCGCTATCCTTCAACAACATTGCCGACACCGACGCCGCTCTAGAATGCGTCAAACAGTTCGAACAACCCGCTTGCGTGATCGTCAAACACGCCAACCCTTGCGGTGTTGCGGTGGCCGGCGAATTACTCGAAACCTATCAACGCGCCTACCAAACTGACCCTGAATCGGCCTTTGGCGGCATTATTGCTTTCAATCGCTGCTTAGACAAAGCGACAGCGCAGGCCATCATCGATCAACAATTTGTCGAAGTGATCATCGCCCCGGGCATAGCAGACGAAGCCAAGGAAGTGATATCAGCTCGCCAAAACCTCCGAGTGCTCGAATGCCCGCCATGGAAGACACCGCTACCACGTCTCGACTACAAGCACGTCAATGGTGGCTTGCTGGTGCAAGATGCCGACCAAAGTCTGCACCACGATTTGCAGATTGTGACTGAGAATCAGCCGAGCGAAGCCCAGTTACAAGATATGATTTTTGCTTGGCAAGTCGCTAAATTCGTCAAATCGAATGCGATCATTTATGCTCGCGCAAAGATGACTATCGGCGTTGGCGCTGGGCAAATGTCGCGCATTAACAGCGCCCGCATAGCCGCTATCAAGGCAGGCCATGCCGGCCTTGAAGTGAAAAATTCGGTAATGGCTTCGGATGCTTTCTTTCCATTCAGAGACGGCATCGATGCGGCAGCTGAAGTGGGTATTAGCGCGATCATTCAACCGGGCGGCTCTATGCGAGATGATGAGGTGATTCAGGCAGCAAACGAACATGGCTTGGCCATGGTATTCACCGGAATGCGGCATTTTCGCCACTAGGTGTCAGCGCTAGCAGGACAAGAATAAATGAAGGTATTAATTGTTGGTGGCGGTGGCCGTGAACATGCACTCGCCTGGAAAGCAGCACAGTCTCCGAAGATTGAGCGGGTCTATGTCGCGCCCGGGAATGCGGGCACCGGTGAAGAAACACGCGTCGAAAACATTGATATTGGCGCTGATGACATCGAAGCTTTGCTAGCCTTCGCCACCTCACATCAAATCGCTTTAACCATCGTTGGGCCGGAGGCACCACTGGTCGCCGGCATCGTCGACCGGTTTGAAGTGGCAGGGCTTCAAATCTTTGGCCCGAGCGCTAAAGCAGCACAGCTAGAAGGCTCAAAGACTTTTACCAAAGATTTTTTAGAGCGACATCAAATTCCGACCGCTCACTCTCGAAGCTTCACTGAAATAATCGCGGCGCTTGAATATTTGCAGCAACAACATTTGCCCATCGTGATCAAGGCGGACGGTCTGGCTGCCGGAAAAGGCGTGATCATTGCACAAACACTAGCCGATGCGGCGGCAGCGATTAACGATATGTTGGCTGAGAATCGCTTTGGCGAAGCCGGCCATCGAGTGGTCATCGAAGAATTTCTCGAAGGCGAAGAAGCCAGTTTTATCTGCATTGTTGATGGCGAAGATGTGCTGCCGATGGCGACATCACAAGACCACAAGGCCCGTGACAATGGCGATCAAGGACCAAATACCGGAGGCATGGGGGCTTATTCACCGGCACCTATCGTCAGTGAAGAAATCGAAACTCAGGTAATCAATCAAATTATTTTACCGACTGTCCGCGGGATGAAAGCCGAAGGCAATCGTTATCGAGGGTTTTTGTATGCGGGCTTGATGATTGGCCCAAATGGTGAGGCGAAAGTGCTCGAATATAACTGTCGTTTTGGTGACCCTGAAACCCAACCGATCATGATGCGGTTGAATTCAGACTTGATCGAACTTTGCCTAGCCGCGTGTCAAGGCAGCCTAAAAAAGACTGAGCTTAGTTGGGATAAGCGCGCTAGCCTGGGTGTTGTGCTGGCTGCCAAGGGTTACCCTGAAAACTATCCCAGAAATGAAGCGATCGCAAACATTCCGCCAGAGACGGCTGAAAACAAAGTCTTTCACGCTGGAACCCGACTTGACCCAAATGGCCGCATTCAGACCTCGAGCGGACGAGTTTTATGTGCGGTTGCATTGGGCGAGGACATCCGGTCAGCACAAACTAACGCCTATCAGCTAGTCGACCAAATTGAATGGGAAACCGCTTACTTTCGAACCGACATCGGCTTCAAAGCTTTGTAGAACGAAGCGCCTCAAGCTAGCTTTAGAGCAGTGTGAAATCGACTTAAGGGATGCAGCCGTGTTGAGTTTCAAGGTGCTGTATTTATAGATGCTGGTTGTTTGATTTAGCACGTCTTTAGCCATCGACTTAAAAAAATCACATCCCTGTGAAATCAACACAACCGCCAAATATGGTATAGAAAATTAATTCATAGCACAAGATGTTGTGCTATCGACTTTTAGCGGTATACTACGCCGAGGCCATCAAGAGAACCTGTCAATGAAGTGTTCCAACTGCAGTTCGACAATGCTGATCACTGACGAAGCCGCCACTAGCCGCAGCCAAGTGACCTTCTACCAATGCAGCTTGTGCATCAGCGGACACGTCTCTTCTGAACCTA
>CBDTWQ010000295.1:0-3226 GCA_965364115.1 uncultured Gammaproteobacteria bacterium
TGCTTGGGGGATAATCTCTCCAATCTCAAAGTGAAACTCATGTCACTTCAAACCAAGTGAGCATACCACCAGCCTGATGTTCGATCATGTGACAATGGATAAGCCACTTCCCTGGATTGTCCGCGACAAACTTCAACGAGTTTTTTTGTTGCCGCTTAACTAGCGAGGTATCACGCCAAATGCCTGGATTATTATCCTCTTTAAAATGATGGCCATGCACATGGATCGCATGCGGCCATCGATTATCGTTTTCTAGGTCTAGGCTAATAGCGGTCCCCCGTTGAACCGTGAATATTGGATCATCGGGTAATCCGGCAACGCCGTTAAAAGCCCATACTTTCTTATGTTTCATCAATTTTCTGACCCCCATCTCTTCGCCCTTATATCTGGCAGCCCGCATCCCACCCATTGCGCCGCCTTCGATGTGTAGTGGAATATGTTTATAGCTTTCCGGCAATTCGACACGATTCGCCGGGTTCGGCGGCAGTGCGATAGGGCTATCGAGTAGATCTTTTCTTTTGATGGTCGCACCAAATTGGAATTCGGCTATGTGATACGGTCGGTTTTTGACGAGCAACTCTATCGGCGAAATATGATTCGGTTCGGATGTCATGTCGATGATTAAATCACTACGCTGCCCCGGGGCTAGAGTGATAAGCCCATTCGCCAATCTAAACGGATCCACTGGCTGACCATCGATTGCAATAACCGAAATGTCAGGCTGATTAATGCGCATGTTCATGGTCCTGGAGTTTGCAGTATTCACCACTCTGAACCGGACCCGATCACCTTGTGACACCGCAAATTGCTTATCCGTTCTACCATTGACAGTCACAACATTACCCAAGCGCCCGCCATGTGCCCAGTCGTGCATCGCGCCTAAGCTCGCCCGGTCGATTTGATCTGCATCGTTAAGGCGCCAGTCGTCAACCGCACAGACGAAATCTTTATCTACGACCGGAGGATCCGCCTCCTCGACTATGAGTACACCAGTCAAACCCAACGCCATTTGCTCCCAGGAACGTTGGTGCGAGTGATACCAGTAGGTACCTGCATCCGGCGGAGTGAATGTATAGTCAAACCTGGCCTGCGGCTGAATCAATTCTTGCGTCATGCCCGGAACGCCATCCATGGCATTGGCAATCCTGAGGCCATGCCAATGGATGGATGTCGCTTGATCGAGTTTATTATGAAGCTCGATAGTACTTTGCCTGCCCTGTGGAATTCTCAAAACCGGCCCGGGAATTGACTGATTAAAAAACATTACCTGGACTGGCGTTTTCACCTGATTGCCAAAATCAACGCTGCCCGTCGACGCGATTAACTTGATTGGTGATCCATTAGAAGCCGCGTTACCAGATGATAAATTGAGCAGCGTGCTTCCGATAAAAGCACTGCCACCAAGTTGAAGAAATTGTCGTCTTTTCATGTCACCTCCGGTCACTCAATTAACATCGGCATTAGCTTTTGATACGGCACATAACTATCACCCCCGCCCCGTTTTGCTTGAATAACGCGGGTGTACCGGTGACACCGAACTGATTTTCAGTGGCATAACCAGCATCAACGACCTGCGCCGGCACAGGTGGCAGGGACACCCACTCCTAAAAGCTAAATTGAATTCATGTCAGGGTAAGCTTTAGCCGCTGAAGAATACAGGGGTAGCTTGTTTTAATATCGATTAGGCTGATCAGTTTTTGATGTCACTTTGGCGCGCTTTATGAAGCTTTTTATAGCTCTCAATTAGTCGTAGGTGCTTATCCAACCCTTCTAGTTTTATGCTGGTCTGGGTTAGGCCATGAAATCTAACTTTACCGTTAACAGAGCCAACCACATTGCGCATCACTTCGTCGCCAAACATTCTGCCGAGATTGTGCAGATAATCTTCTAACGCCAGCCCGTCATCCAAAATAATGTCGAGCACGGCATTGGTGGCTTGATAGAAAAGGCCGCGCTCTACCGTGTTGTCATTGTATTGCAGAAAGCTTTCTACTAACTCGAGCGCCGCGTCATGTTGCTGCAAGGCAAGGTAGATTAGAAGCTTCAGTTCAAGAATTGTTAATTGCCCCCAAACGGTGTTTTCATCAAACTCAATGCCGATCAGAGTTTTGATGTCGGTGTAATTGTCCTCTTGGCTCTCTTCCAGGCGATCAACTAGGTTTGCCAACTGGTCGTCATCGAGGGCGTGAATGTTGAGGATATCCGAGCGGAACTGAATCGCTTTGTTGGTGTTATCCCAGACAAGGTCTTCAGCCGGGTAAACCTCTGAGTAACCCGGCACTAAGATCCGGCAGGCAGACCCACCAAAATCGTCAAAGGTGGCAATGTAGACCTCTTTGCCGAGGCCTTGCAGGATGCCCATAAGCGCTTCATTTTCTTCTTTATTGGTGCCGGAGAAATCCCACTCACAGAATTCGTAGTCATGCTTGGCGCTGAAGAAACGCCAGGAAATGACGCCCGTTGAATCGATAAAATGTTCAACAAAATTATTCGGCTCAGAGACCGCTTGGCTGTTGAAGGTGGGAGGCGGCACGTCATTTAGCCCTTCAAAACTTCGGCCCTGCAGCAGTTCGGTCAAACTGCGTTCCAGCGCCACTTCAAAGCTTGGGTGAGCGCCAAAAGATGCAAACACACCACCGGTCTTTGGGTTCATTAGGGTGACGCAGATGACGGGAAACTGTCCGCCCAATGAGGCATCTTTAACCACAATCGGGAAACCCTGTGCCTCCAACGCTTTGATGCCGTCGAGAATTGGGGGGTATTTGGCCAGAACTGCGGTGGGCACATCCGGCAGAACGATTTCTTCTTCGATGATCTGCTTTTTGACCGCGCGCTCAAATATTTCAGACAAACACTGGACCTTGGCTTCATCAATATTATTGCCGGCACTCATGCCGTTACTCAGAAACAGGTTTTCTAAGAGATTGGATGGAAAGTATATTGTTTGCTGATCTGACTGGCGCAGATAGGGGAGGGCACAGATGCCTCGTTCTAAATTACCGGAATTGGTATCAATCAGATGAGAACCGCGTAGCTCGCTGTCTGGGTCAAATATTTCCAGACAGTATTCATCCATCAGCCCTTCAGGCAGCGCATCCTTGGGGCCGAGCTTGAACCATTTTTCATTGGGGTAGTGAACAAACTTGCTGTTGGCGATCTCTTCGCCGAAGTATTGGTCGTTATAGAAAAAATTGCAGCTGGCTCGCTCGATAAACTCCCCAAGGGC
>CBDTWQ010000296.1:0-3207 GCA_965364115.1 uncultured Gammaproteobacteria bacterium
TTAAAAAGAGCCGGATTTATAGGAATAAAACGGTTTCAACAGTGGTCCTACTGCAGACGCAATGAGAAATGCCTATCCGAGTATCATAAATGGCTTCGGGTAGAGCTAAAAATCAAATAAAGTTGTGCCCTTGCGATATGTTTTAGGCACAAGCGAACAATAGGGCCAGGGCAATGAGTGACGCCGTTTTGGCGTTTGATGCCATTGTTGCGGTTGAAATTTTTATTACTATCTTTGTCGCGTATTATTAATCAATGACATCGCGATTGACCTATTCTAATTTGAAAATTTTTGTAGTTCGGTGTTCCCGAGCAGGCACTATTTTTGGGTGACTACCCATTTCTCTTGCACAACGGGTGAATAAATCTCTCAAGAAAACAGAACCAGACTCGCTGGCATTTGTAGGGTCGGTGTCTTATGCTGTTTGTATGCTTCAGGAGGTTAGCCGATGGCATCAATAGAGCCTAAATCGAATCGGAATAGCTGGGAGTGCACCGACCGTTTTACTCGCCGATTGGTTCTGGCACGTGTCGGGGCCGCACTGCTTGTGCTACTGGTTTTGGTGTCTATGAATCCCATTGCGAGGGCCACGCTTCCCGAAGTAGATGCGGACGGCAAACCCTTCCCATCGCTGACACCCATGCTGCATCGGGTGAGCCCCGCGGTGGTCAGTATCAACGCATTCTCCGAGTGGCAACAGTCGCACAAGCCTCAACAAAGCCTAGGGTCAGGTGTAATCGTCGATTCCGCCATGGGGCTCGTAGTAACTAACTATCATATTGTCCAGAATGCCAGCGAGATCAACGTGGGGCTGGCCGATGGTCGCGACCTCTCGGCGACGCTGGTTGGCACAGACCCGGGACTGGACATTGCGGTCTTGCGGATCGGCAACAGCGATCTGGTGGCGGTGAAAATCGCTGATTCAAAACAGATTGAAGTCGGTGATTATATGGTGGCAATTGGTAGAACGGTTGATTTCGGTCAAACCGTGACCACCGGTATCGTCAGCGCGCTCGGCAGCAGTAGTCTCGAACTCGACGCTTACGCCAATTTTTTCCAGATCGATGCCTCTATCAATCCGGGAAATTCCGGTGGTGCACTTGTCAACCTGGCCGGCGAACTGGTCGGAATTAATACGGCGATTGTCAGTCCGGCCGGTGGCAAGCTTGGAACCGGATTCGTGATACCGGCCAATATGGCCATCGCAAGCCTGCGTCAAATGATTGAATCTGGCTTGGCACAGCTAGGTTTGACTGGTCTGACTTTGCAGGACTTGTCGCCGCGGTTGCGCGATGCGTTTGGCCTCTCTGACAGCCCGGTTGGGGTGCTGGTTGCCGAGGTGGAAGGTGGTTCATGGGCTGATGCTGCCGGCGTCGAGGTGGGTGACATTTTTCTCCAGGTGGATGGCGAGGATATCAGCTGGGTGAGCGAGCTGCGCGGTCAAATCAACCGGTACGCCATGGGTAGCACGTTCCATTTGTTGGTCTTGCGCGACCGCAGAGAAAAAGATCTCTATCTGACCCTCGGGTCAGAAGAAGCGGATGACGCAGCCAAGGGCCGGTTGCCTCCACTACTCGTGGGGGTTATATTCAACCTCGGTAAAGACGGCAAGAGTCTCGTTCTCAGTCAATTGGAGCCGAACTCGTCGGCTGCGGCTAATGGCTTGCGTCTCGGGGATGTCATCGTTACTGCTAATCGGCGGCCGGTGAGTGATCTGTCGTCGCTAAAATTAGCAATACAGGATTCGCCAGATAAGGTTTTACTGTTGGTGAACCGGGGTGCCGATGCATTGTATATCGTGTTTCGATAGGCTCGCATTGCCTTACAAAACTCGTTACTAGACTGCTGCAAAAACGTCGTGGCAAGCTGTACGGGTCAGATGACCATGAAGGTGCAGCTGACACTGAGTTAGTTGACGTTCCTATCGAAAACGAGTTGATTTAAGAACCAAAAATTACGATCTCTTCACGTTAACCTGTTTTCGAAAAAGGATTTGGTGAGATTGATCAAGTCGTCTCGGTCCCTCGATTACCTTAATCCCGTTGCAGATGGTTCTATAAATATGAGTAAAAAAAGGGGCACTAGTGAGGGTTAGCTCTATGGCCAATTGTTGCTGGATAGCCTGCGGGTCTTGCTGAAGCCAAAGTGAGCAGGCTGGTTATTCGATAAGGAGTAGGTTTATAATTATCACATTATTGTGGATTCTATGGGGATCTATGTCTGTTTGTCGTCCGAGACTTTCGATTCTCGTCTTCGCGTTAACTCTGCTTGTTGGTTGTTCAAACAACAGTGACCCCGGTGGGGACCTTCAAATTGATAGTCAGGCAGCCGGTAGCAACCCGCTGGCAGCCGTTAGTAACCCGGTGGCAGACTGCAAACCTGAAGCTGGTACGCCTCATTTTTATCGCAAGGATATTCTCGTCGCCGGGACCACCGGCGCGCATGACGTGGCCCGGGATTTGCCGGGCCTCTCCAGGCTTATCTCCGGCCGCCTGCGCCAACACTTGGAAGCCACGGACCGTTTTAATGTGGCGAAGACCGATAACACCACCTTTGGGACCATGAATCAGCGCACCACCAGACAAGTGCTGCAGTTGGGTGGTCGACATAGCGTGCAGTTTATTGTCAAACTCGAATTGGAAGACCTGTCCCTGAAATCGGACCGCGGATGGTTTGCCCAGCTTTTTGGACGCAACGAGCGCAATGTGCTGGTCAAACTGTATGTTTATGATGCCACCTATGGTGCCCTGTTCCATTCGAAACAGTATCAGAAAACTGTCAGTGGCGATGTGGTTGGTGATCCCGGTACTGGCCTTGGGCTCACCGTTTCCTGGTTTGGTACCGACCTCGGAGAGACCATCAACTCGATGCTGCAGACCATGAGTGAGGAGGTTGAGGAACGACTGGCTTGCGTACCTTTTGCGTCACAGGTGACCGCCATTAAAGGTGACAGTATCTTTATCAATGCGGGGCATCTGCATGGCTTGCGGCCAGGAGAGGCTCTGCGAACCTATCGACGCAGCGAGGTTTGGGCACCCGAGGAAAGCCTGGTTCGCGAGGAGAGACGCGGCTGGATTCGATTGAGTGCTGTTTTCCCGAATCAGAGCATCGCCGTTGCGACGGTCGAGGAGTTGGGTGGTGCTCGCCTGAAGGTCGGTGACATCGTGCGGGCCTGGTAGTGGAACAACTTTTCTTTGTCGATCACCC
>CBDTWQ010000297.1:0-3201 GCA_965364115.1 uncultured Gammaproteobacteria bacterium
TGTCTTTGGTGAACGGTCAGAATTCGTTGTAGTATCGCAGGTCAACAGAACGGCTGCAAAATCAGCCGACTCTGATCACAGAGGGACCAGCGAGCGATTAACGATCACCCCGAAAATGCCAGTTTCCGTAACTACCAACCATCATAGGTTTTTGCGATTGGCGATATTTTGCGAGGCCGTAATCTTGACGGGAATCCCACAAACTTAATTCTTTTGGAGAAACATATGACTATTCAGGTTGGTGACAAACTGCCGTCTGTAGATTTACAAACCATGGGCGATTCTGGTGTCGAAACGATCAACAGCAACCAAATATTTGATTCTGGCAAGGTTGTCTTATTCGGCCTACCTGGCGCATTCACGCCCACCTGCTCAGCCTCACATTTGCCAGGTTACGTGGTCCAATCAGACCAATTGATGGCCAAGGGCGTTAGTCGAATCGTCTGCCTTTCAGTCAATGATGCCTTTGTGATGGACGCTTGGGGCAAGCAAAACAATGTTGATGACCTCGTCATGATGGTGGCCGACGGTAGCGCTAAGTTTACTCAAGCACTCGGTTTGGAACTTGACTTGGAAGCCGCCGGCATGGGTATTCGCTCGCAACGATTTGCAATGGTGGTCAACAATGGCGTGGTCGAAACCTTGAATATCGAAGCCCCACAGGCATTCGAAGTTAGCAATGCTGAAACCATCCTGGCCAGTTTGTAAGCGATCGTTTCAAAGATGGCCGCATCGTCAAAAGGTTTAAATCAATTCCTTGATGCGGCCTATCGTTTGGATGGTAAAACAGATGCGCTAGAGTTTTATCATCAATGGGCGGCTGAGTATGATGATCAAATGCTGCATCAGCTGGGATATACCTCCCCTGCCGAGATTGCAAAACTATTGATGGATCAACTAACCGACCATGACGCCGCGATTCTCGACTTCGGTTGCGGTACCGGTTTAGCAAGCGTAGATTTGGCTCAAAACCACTATCGTAATATTGATGGTGTCGACATCTCAATGGAAATGCTGGCGGTTGCCCAGCAGCGAAACATTTATCGTCAACTATTAAAGGCCGACGTTACCGAGCCACTGGCGTTTTCCAATGGCGTATACGATGCAGTGATTTGCTCTGGGACTTTCACCCACGGTCATATTGATGCAGAACCGATCGATGAAATTTTTCGGATCCTAAAGCCAAATGGTCTTCTGGCTTGCACCGTGCACGTTGATTGCTGGGAGACTCGCGGTTTCAAAGCGAAGTTTGAACAATTGACTGACCACGGCAGCGCTCGTCAGCTGAGATTAACACTAGGCGGTTTTTTCCACCAAGGTCCGCTTGAAGGGTGGTTTTGCCTTTACCAAAAAATCGATAACGAATAAGAAATTACTTGTTTTAACTCGCTTCTTGCCACTCGAGAAAATGGTCTAATACGGTGGTGACGTAACACCCCGCCGGCAGGCGCAGTTCGAGCTCGAGGGTTTGTTCAGAAGCCATATACTCAAACTTTAAATCTTCGACAACTGCGCGTATCGGGCGCATTTGCAGATTGCTGCGGGCTTGCTGGAGTGTTTCTATGATGGCTTGGTTGGCGGCAAATATTTGGCTCTCAATTTGCAGAGCATCGGCAGACAGCTGGCTCTCTTGCGAACCATATAAGCTCGCGGTACTGGCAATATCCAACGACTTGAACCTTTCTATCAAGGTTGGATCAAGTTCGCTGGTAAAAATCGAATGACTGCCGCGCAACATGAAGACATCACCTAGCAAAGGCTCGAACCATTGGCCATTAGCGATCCGCGCCTCCACTATCAAATTGAAGAGGTGGCTTCGCAAGGCGGATATCAAGAGGCTCTTGCGCCACCTCGGCAACTTCTGTTTGAACAACTTGCTAAGCGCTTGCTCGACATTGTCATTGCGGGCACCAAACCGTTGCTGGCCAAAATAATTGGCGAAGCCAAACTGGCGAATTTGATTTAGTTGATCAATCGATGTCTGCGAGAAGTTTTCAAGGTCGCGGACTTTAAGCTGGAAAAAGTTGTACTTGTGCGAACCGGTTCGTAACTTTCGATCATGACGAACTTGTCTTAAAATTCGAAAATTATCGTCTTCGAACAACGCCCTCAATTCTGTCTTGATCGGATAGGCGAGACACAACCATTGGCGCGTCACCGCCTGTTTATCTTTCAGCCCGCTATGGCTTACTTGTTTAATCGGCACGCCAAAGTGAACTGCAATTCGCTCAATCAGCCGCTGCGTGGTCAGCCCGGTTTTCTCGACAAACAGGAAAAGATGCTCACCTTCGCCGGATGGTTCAAAACCTAACTCTTCGACCACCACAAAATCGTCTGGACAGGATTTGATCCGGCCGCTGCAGGTTGTTGCGCCGAATGGAAACTTATTGAACAAGCTTTTTGGCTACTTGATTTCGAAGGTAGTTAATCGTTATTTCATCAGCAGGAACCGTTTCTTCGACTGCAATTTTTGTTTCGGCCAGAGGCAGTAAAAAACGTGCGTTGGGCAATAGACCCGGTTCAAGCGGAATCTCGGTGCGGGCTGAAAGTTCAGCCAACCAACCATGTCCCGCGCCAAAATCTATGCTGGGGTCTAGCTCTACATTCGCCGCGTTACTGAGACGTTCGTCTCCGTCAAGCTGCGCTATGCCGTTCGAATCGCAGTAATATCGAGCCCAATAAATCTCGTCCATTCGCGCGTCAAGTGCCACCAGGCCGCGTTGTCCCAATGATTTTGAAAAGCCAGTTTGAGCCAACAAAGCGAGCGTTGAAATCGGAATTAACGGTAGATTTAACGCGACACCAATACCTTGCGCTTGAGCAGCCGCAATCCGAATCCCGGTGAAGGCGCCGGGGCCATTGGCAAAAGTGCAATAAGACAAGCTACGCTTTGAAATTCCAGAAGCTGTGATCAATCGATCCATCATTTGCGGTAATAACTGATTGTGTTGTCTGGGCGCAATTTCAAATTCGGCGAAAATTTCGCCATCACTGCGTTGCAACGCCACTGAACAAGCTTCGGTTGAGCTATCGAGCGCGAGAATATTCATTGATTCAAGATTAATCTTTGGAGGAATTTTGATAGCTGATTCACGGACAGCAAGCCACAGCCAGCTTCACCGGATGACGCTATAAAACACGATTTGGATGCCAACGCTAAACGGCAATGCCGCGTTTACTCTCGATCACAAAGCGAGTGAA
>CBDTWQ010000298.1:0-3195 GCA_965364115.1 uncultured Gammaproteobacteria bacterium
TTTTGATGCAGTACGGAATGTCTGTTATTCCATCAGCGCTGATGGCGAAAATGCTGCTCGCATCCGACAAGGTTAACGATATTAATCCAAATTAAGCGCCCTATACAGGCAAACTTTTTAGAACCAGACTAACGAAACACACATTAAGCGAATGCTCGTTTCAAGCGTTGCGACTGAGCACCCCGGAACCGGAACTTGTTCCCTGGGGTCAATATTAAAATGTCTGACCGAGGAACAAATAGGCTGATTGTTGATTCCCTTCCGCCCAGCCATAGGCGACATAAAGTGGCCCGAGTATTGAATCAATCATGACAAAAACGCTACCGGCCAACAGCATATCATTCAGGCTAACATCGCTGCTGCTCTGCCAGACATTGCCTGCCTCAATAGAGGCGCCCAGGTAAATCGGCGTATCGATACCCGTTAGTGGTTTATCGCCCAGCCGATGATAGTAAAACAGACGGCCAATTGCGAGATGCCTTCCAGTGAGTTCATCCGTCCGATAGCCTGAAAGATTAAACAGTCCTCCCAGCGCGAAAGGTTCTAAATTACCGGTTTCGTCCTCGACGGTGCTGGCTAGGTCCCACCAGTGTAAAATGGTGTCGTCACCCCAGGTCTGAGGTTTCAGGAAAGACAGCGAGGCAATGTCAAATGAAAGATCGGAACCCAGATCTTCCCGGCCTTCAGACCAGTTTAGCGAAAAACTGGTGCCTGATCTTGGAATTGCGGTGTTGTCAAGAGTATCGATTGAAAATGTAGCTGACAGGATATTGATGTCGAGTGCTGCGCTTTCGAATGGCGGGGCCCCGATCAGCAGCGAGCTATCGGTTCGCGAACTACTCAGATCGATACTCAACACGCCCCAATTTTGAAGATTTCGACCTCCGGACAAGGTCAGCGTTGTCGAATCCGATCGAATACGCGCTAGCTGCAGATTATTCTGAAAGAGCCCTGAGTTCGAACGCTGAAATTCAAGTTGAGGATTGATAAACCAACGTGATGCGTAATCAATGGGTTGATAAAGTTCTAAAAAGATTCGAGGCACATCTCCGATCTGGACTTCAGCTCGGAGTTCCCCACCCCTTTGATTGATTTCCGTTAGCGTTAACTGGGTCGCGATATTGTAATTGCTTTCACCATCGAAGTTATCTTCCAGGTTGATGCCGAAACGCAGATAATTAGGACCCCAACTTTTTTCGGTTGCTTTCAGCGCCAGCGTTTTTACACCGTCATCATCAAACACCTGATAGCTTACCGTTTCAAAGGTATCGAAGCTGTATACATTGGCTATGTCGTGCTCGAGTTGATCGATGTCTAGCGGTTTTCCTTTTTGATCAGCCAGTCGTGACGCAATCACTTGCGGCGACAGCCGGGATTCATTTTCGACCGTCACTTTGTTAATTATCGGGATCTCTTGCCTGCCTGATTCGATCCACTTCCGGTGGGCAGAATATTCCTCGCTGGATAGTGACAGATGAGCCAACTTGCTGAATTGTTCGCTAGCTTTCGTTTTGCCGAGACTGATGGCTTCAGCTGTATTCTGGAAATCCTGCGAGCCGAAATCGCCAAGTTCTGGAGAAATAAGAACATCGCGCTCAGTCATCTGCTGTAACTGTTCCTGGGTGCGGGAACTGATCAAAACGGTGAGCATCTGTTGGGTGAGCACAAATGGGGAATTGAGTTTTAATTCTGGCAACAGCGGGAATCCGACATCAACCACAATCAGGATGTCGGCACCCATATCCCTGACTAACTGCACCGGTAGATTGTTGGCAAGACCACCGTCAACGAGCCTTCGCCCCTGGTAGTTGACCGGTTTAAATAATCCGGGCGCTGACATGCTGGCGCGCATTGCTGTCGCCAGATCACCGGAATCGATGACGACCGCCTCGCCGGAGGCGATATCGGTTGCCATCGCGCGAAAAGGAATCGGGAGCTGGTCAAAATCATGAATAGCGATAACGGGAAGGGTCAGTTTTTTTAACGCAATCTCCAGGTTTTGACCCTGTATGAATCCTTCAGGAAAGGTCAGACCCTTTCTATTAACACCAATATTGAAATCAACCAAAAATCCTAGATCGTCACTTTTCCGCCGATAAGTTCGCCTTGCACGGGGTGGTCTGTCAGCCAGCAGTGCCGACCAGTCTACCGTTTCAAAAACTTCTTCCAGTTCCGTGGCGGGCATACCGGTCGCATACAGGCCTGCGACGATCGCCCCCATACTGGTGCCTGCAACATAGTCCACGGGTATTTTCAGCTCATCGAGGATTTTAATCACACCGACATGTGCAGCACCCCGGGCACCGCCGCCACTAAGAACGAGCCCTACGGTCGACCGGGTGCCAAATTCGGTTTCCGCCGCGACAGCATTACCCGCATATAGCAAGATCGAAGTAATCAGGCCTAAAAGCAGGAACAGACGGAAATGCTCTGACAACAAACGCTTCATATGTTTCAAAGGACAGGAAGTATAAACATCTGATTTTCAACCTTCCACCAAGTAAAGATTAGAGATGAGCAGTGCAATTATGCCCTGAACAGGTTACTCAAAGGGGTAATCGTAGGGAAGACGTTTTTAATAGTGATGAAGACTAGAGAGACGTATCTGGGTTGGTTGCAGGAGTCTCGTAAATTATTCGAAGCTGAAAAGTTGGCTTACTGCCTGATGACTAATTATCAAGTGGTTAGAATAACGGATTGAGTGGGCATTGAGGCACCGACTGTTTGTAAGGCCAGTAAAAAAACGAAAACTAAAAAAGGGTCACGCCCACTTTTGGCTCTATTGGCTGATTTTCTAAGAACTTGACGACGATCATTGCTAACTATTTTCTTCTACTTTTTGTCGGGGATATCAAACTCCATTTCGCCAAATTCTTCCTCGCCAAACTCTTCCTCGACGGGTTGATCCGAGTTGTCTTGGCCGAATTCCATCTCAGTGATCTCTTCCGAAATCGGTTGAGTAGTAGAATTGTCGGATTTGGATTTCTTGTTTTTGCGCTTGTCGCGGTTTGATTGGCTAGCTTCAGTCTTTTTTTCGTCGGTCGCGCCAAATTCGATTTCTGTGATCTCTTCGTCAGAACTGCCGCCACCAAATTCCATTTCGGAGATATCCTCATCATCGTCGTTACTGCTGAAGCCCATCTCTGCGACTTCTTCTGTGATTGCTTGATCATTGCTGCTGTCAGATTTCGGTTT
>CBDTWQ010000299.1:0-3194 GCA_965364115.1 uncultured Gammaproteobacteria bacterium
AAACAGAAATCTGATGGTCGAGTTCATTATGCTATAGCCGAATGGCGGGGAAGCGGATAAACTTTGTCGCCACTATGGTTCGACTTGATGTTCGAGTTAAAAACAAGCTATGACAAGCATCGCTATATATCCAGGTACTTTTGACCCCGTGACCTGCGGGCACATCGACATTTGCGAACGCGCTTTGAAAATGTTCGATCATGTCGTCATTGGGGTTGCTGATAGCTTGGTTAAAGAACCATTTTTCGATATCGACGAGCGCACTCAAATGCTGCAAACAGTTTTTGTCGATGAGGAGAGAATTTCGATCAGGCCATTTTCAGGGTTGCTGATCGATTTTGCTCGTGATTGTGATGCCAAGGTCATTATTCGGGGTTTACGGGCAATATCAGATTTTGAGTATGAGGTTCAGTTAGCCGGCATGAACCGATCATTGGCGAGCGAAATTGAAACCATTTTTCTCACTGCAGCACAGCGCTATGCGTTCGTTTCATCGAGTTTGGTGCGTGAAATTGCGCGCTTAGAAGGCGACGTGTCGAAGTTTCTACACCCTGAGATTTTGCAACGACTGCGCACAAAATTGAGCCATAACAAATGATTGAAGGAGTTTTTTAGCCATGGCTTTGATGATAACCGATGAATGCATCAACTGTGATGTATGCGAGCCCGAGTGCCCAAACGATGCGATTTATCCCGGTGATGAGATATACGAAATCGACCCGTTGCTGTGCACCGAATGCGTCGGCCACTTTGAAACATCACAGTGTGTTGACGTCTGCCCGGTTGATTGCATACCCTTTAATCCCGATGTCGTCGAGTCAAAAGATCAGTTGCTAGATAAATACAAGCGCTTGACCGGTTCTGATTAGGCGCGCTGCCAATCTGCAGATGATCCAGTCTGAAGAACACTGAGTAGGCAAGTCGTAAAAATCTAACCCAAGTGCAAATCGTTGCTAGGGTTCTAGTTGGCGGCTCTGGCCGATAAGCGTGACCGAACGGATCTTTAAGACCTAATTTATTGGCACATAGTTAGCACTTAGAGTGCCTTCATGGCGAGAATGCGAGGTTGTCTCTGAGTACGAAGATAGAGCATTGGCGAGCAACGGCTCTAATCGGTGAAGTTGTCCTAGGTGGCGAGAGATAGAGCGATACCATCCTTAGTCGGCGTAACCCGGCATTTCTTTATCCAAAAGTCTTTTCATTGCCTCGAAGTAGAGGTGGTGGCGTTGACCTTGGTGACGGTCGCTAAGATCAGGAGCTTGTACCTGATCGATGATCGATTGCGGAATCGGTAGCAGTTTTTTGCCGGTGCTCTGCGCTCGAAGTTGGGCGCGACAAACCCGTTCGAGCAAATAAAGCATGCGAGAAGCCTGTGCTATCGTGTCGGTCGCGACCAGAACACCGTGATTGCGCAGAAACATCACTGGCTTATCGCCTAGTTTTGCGGCGAGTTTCTCGCCTTCCTCGAGCGTATCGGCAGTGCCTCGATATTCATCTTCGTAAACGATATTACCGTCGAAAAAAGCCGAAGTCTGACAGGCGGGAATGAGACGATTGTCTTCCAACATATTCAGCGCAAGAACCCAGTTTTGGTGAGTATGAAAAACGGCTTTCTTTCCACTAATTCGATGAATTGGTGCATGAATACATTGTGCGGACAGCTCGACCAATCCTTCACCGGCAAGCGTATTACCTCGCTCGTCAAAGGTGATTAGGTTCGAGGCGCTGGCTTCGGACCAGTGCAAACCAAATGGCAGCACAAGATATTGGTCCTGAGTTTCAGGCAACTGAGCCGTGAAATGGTTATCGATGCCTTCCTCAAGCTGGTGATAAACTGCCAGCCGTAAAGCAGCCGCGAGGTCAATTTTGGTTTGAGTGATTTGATTCGGATTAGCTTCGATGGGATTTAGAGTCATCGTCGCATGATAATAGATAACGTGAATAGCGTCATCTCGCAAAATCGCCGACTCTTAACCGATAAGGTCTCAGCGGATAGACTCTCAGCGGATATTCGAAATCAAATCTGACAAACTGGGCAATAGTAGCTGGCGCGTTGACCAATCACGATCTGCTTTATTGGTTGGCCGCAGGTTAGGCAGTCACCTCGGTTGCCATAGACTTGAAGTGCTTGGCTGAAGTAGCCCGGGTTACCGTCGGATTGGCTGAAATCTTGCAATGTGGTACCACCCTTGGCAATCGCATTGGTGAGGATTTCCACCACGCTTTCGACTAGGCGAGCGGCCCGAGGCTTGCTGATGCGGCTGGCCGCTCGAGTCGGTCGAAGCCCCGCCAGATGCAAAGCTTCGCTAGCGTAGATGTTACCAACCCCGACCACCACCTGGTTGTTCATCAGAATCGACTTAATCGGCGTATTGCGATGACGACAGCATTGGTAAAGATAAGCAGGGTTGAAGGCTTCGCTCAGTGGTTCAGGCCCCAATTTTTCAAGCAACCGGTGTTGTAACGGATTTTCGACGGTGTAGAGCAACGCGCCAAAACGCCGAGGATCGCGATATCTGAGCGATTGTTGGTTGCTTAACTGTAATTCGACATGTTCGTGTTTCGCCGCAGCCGCACCAACTGGCAATATTCGCATGCTGCCTGACATGCCGAGATGCCAGATTAAATGGCCTTGATCTAGATGCATCAGTAAATATTTACCACGCCGACTGACTTGCTCGATGCGTCTGCCTGCCAAACTTGAAACCTCAGCGCTAATGGGCCACCTGAGCTGTGTCTGGCGAAGTAAAACCTGGGTGATGGTTTGATCGCGGAGATGTGGTTCGATACCGCGACAGGTGGTTTCAACTTCGGGTAGTTCTGGCATGCTAGCGTTGCAGAAAGATCCAACCAAACCCAATGCCGGCAAACCAGGCATCTTTTTCCAGCACTAGCGGACTGTCTTCGATGCTGGAATGATGCATGTTGTCGTGCCGTAAGAATCCTCCCATCCAATAGCGGCCAAAACGTTTGCTATAGCTGAACTCAGTACGATAACTGCTAAGACCGGCAGCGGCGTTATAGGCCGGGCGTTCTGCGGTGGCTTCGCTGTCAGTCACGCTGTAAAAATAGCGATGGTATTCTTGATTGGCGAAAACAGGTCCAATGTTAAAGCCTAGTTTCCAGTCGCCGATCTGCCTTGCGGGTTTGCGCCACTCCAGCCGAGGTTGAAACACTTGACCAACCAGCGAGAG
>CBDTWQ010000300.1:0-3137 GCA_965364115.1 uncultured Gammaproteobacteria bacterium
CAAACATTAATAGTTGCAAATAATAATCGGATATTGAACACTCTGGTTTCGTGAACCATGATCGAAATTCGCGAAAAGCATGCCGTTCGGCACCCCAAACCATCTTGCTTTGGGGGCCTTCGGAAACTGATAATAAAAGAGGGACCGACGTCTAGTCAGCAGGCTTAAGATCCGGCAACCCAACGACAATAACCATTTAGGAGCTAACTCATGCAATCAAAATTTGTACCCGCATTTCTGGTCAGCGCGCTGCTGTTTACCGGCGTCCCCACCACAGCAGTGGCCGCCGAGTGTATCGCCCCCGCAAACCCCGGTGGAGGCTGGGATTTTACCTGCCGTCAAATTGGCAAGATCATGTATGACATTGGCGCTGTTGATAAGCCAATTCGAGTAACCAACATGGCAGGCGCCGGTGGCGGTCTCGCGTTTAACCACGTGGTTGCCGAGCGCAACACGGATGCTGATTTGATCATCGCAGCTTCCTCAGCCACCTCAACCCGTTTAGCCCAGAATGCCTACGCCGGAATGACCGCAGACCGTGTCCGTTTCGTTGGCGCGATTGGTGCGGATCCAGGAGTTATCGTTGTAGCCAATGACAGCCCGTACAAATCACTGAATGATTTGATGGACGCCGTGCTAGCGAAGCCTGGTTCGGTAACTTTTGCGGGCGGCTCCGCGACAGGCGGTTTTGATCACATGAAACCGTTGATGTTGTTGCAACGCGCGGGCTTCACCGACATTAGGAAGATCAAGTACATCAGCCTTGATGGTGGCGCTGATGCGATCACCCAAACTATTGGTGGATTTACCCAAGCCATGACTGGCGATATGTCCGAAGTAGTGGGTTTCTTAAAATCGGGTGATATTCGTGTTTTGGCTGTATTGACCGATAAGCGGATCCCAGGCTTTGAAGCCATTCCAACCGCTAAAGAGCAAGGCTACGATGTGGTTGCGGTCAACTGGCGCGGGCTATATATCCCAAAAGGTGTGTCTGATGCCACCTTCAACCAATGGGCGAATCGCCTGCAAAAGGTTGCCGACTCTGCTGCGTGGAAGAAAGCTATGGCCGCCAACGGCCTAGCACCCTTCACTAAGGTAGGCTCGAACTTTCAAAGCTACATCGATGGTGTGGTGGCAGAAGTTCGTACCATGAGTAAGGATCTCGGCGTCATTCAGTAATGATCAGCGACCGAATTTTTGGCCTAGTCGCGGCCTTGGTGGCACTTGTCTATATCGCAAGTGCCACCCAAATCCAGATGAGCTTCTTGTCCGACCCGGTCGGCCCGCGCGTTTTTCCGATTATTATTGGCAGCGTTGCGGCACTGTGCTCACTTTTTCTAGTCTTCAAACCCGACCCTGATCCCGAATGGCCGGTTGGCAAAACTTTGCTAGCACTTGCGATCGCGGTGGGGGTCTTGGTGATCTATGCTTTCACCATCAAACCCTTAGGTTTCATGATTCCGACCACACTCGTTGCGGCAGTACTGAGCTACCAAATATCGCCCAATATTAAGTATGCAGCCATGACCGGTTTAGGACTTTCAGTCGGTCTATTTACGATTTTTAAATTCGCTCTTGGGCTCGGATTGGTCGCTTTTCCGTCATGGATCACGGGCTAACTTGAGACGCCAATGGATATTCTGACTAATCTCGCCCTAGGGTTCTCGATCGCTTTGTCACCCTACACCTTGATGCTCGCGGTGATTGGCTGTTTTCTTGGCACCATTATTGGCGCACTGCCGGGGCTTGGCCCTTCGAATGGCGTTGCCATCTTGATCCCAATCACTTTTACACTCGGGCTTGACGCCACCTCAGCGCTAGTACTGATGACCTCGGTCTACTATGGCGCGATGTATGGTGGCCGTATTAGCTCGATCTTGCTGAATATTCCCGGTGACGAACCGGCGTTGATGACAACCTTAGATGGCTATCCAATGGCCAAAGCTGGTCGTGCCAGCGATGCGTTGATTTTATCGGGTGTTGCCTCCTTCGTGGGAGCCATGTTCGCGACGATTGGCCTCATGTTTCTCGCGCCATTACTCGCTAAAGTAGCGTACCTATTTGGCCCAGCAGAATACTTCGCGCTGTATCTGCTGGCTTTTTGTACCCTCGGCGGCATGTCGAGTAACAATCAAGCCAAGGCAGCGCTCGCATCCTGTATTGGCCTCGGCATCGCGATGATTGGCGTTGATAATACCAGCGGCTTACCGCGCCTAACCGGCGGCAGCTTGCACTTGTACGATGGTGTCGACTTCCTTGTTGCAATCGTCGGCTTGTTTGCAGTCGCAGAGGTTTTCTTCTTTATTGAAAGCCACGGCAAGAACTCATCAATTGGCGTCAAACTGGAGAAAACCGGGGTCCCATGGGGAGATATTTTTGCTACCCGCTGGACTATGTTGCGCTGCTCTGTGCTTGGGTTCATTGCGGGTATTTTACCCGGTGCGGGCGCGTCACTCGGTTCATTCCTCGCCTATATGTCTGAAAAATCGTTGGCCGGAGAGAAGGGTGGATTCGGCACCGGCGTGGCCAAAGGCGTGGCTGCACCAGAGGCCGGCAACAATGCGGCCGCAGGTGGCGCGCTGGTGCCGATGCTCACCCTCGGCGTACCCGGTTCTGGCACAACTGCGGTGTTACTCGCTCTACTCGTGACCTTAAATATTACGCCAGGCCCCACCCTATTCACCGAGCAGCCCGAAGTCATTTGGGGTTTAATCGCATCGCTGTTGATAGCCAATATCGTTTTGTTGATTATGAACGTACCGATGGTGCGTATCTTCGTGCGGGTATTACAGGTACCGCCCGGCATCCTGCTGCCCGGCGTGACTATGGTTTCTTTCATCGGTATCTTTTCACTATCTGGCAGCCACTTTGATCTGTTATTGATGATCGTGTTCGGGATTTTGGGCTACCTACTGCGCAAGTTGGATATACCGACGGTGCCCGTCATTTTAGGCATATTGCTGGGCGGACACATGGAAGATGCGCTGCGTCGGGCAATGGTGATCTCCGACGGCGATGGTACCTATCTCTTTTCATCGCCCATCGCCATCGGCCTTTGGATTGCCGCCATCGCAGGGTTTGTCGCACCGATGTTCTTGCGAAAAATCTTACAGAAGCCACAGCGCGTCACCGACTAA
>CBDTWQ010000301.1:0-3115 GCA_965364115.1 uncultured Gammaproteobacteria bacterium
GGTGTCGCCAGGTTTGATTAGGCCGTATCGCGGGGTATAACATCTGCGTTATCAACCTCTTAGGAAGCTAAAATTATCCATGTAGGCGTAAACCTACGAAAATTGTCGGCATTCACTGACATGCCAACGGCCCAAATGCGATATCGTGAACGCTTTCAATCTGCCAGAATTATACTCTGACCTAAGGACGGGTCGACAGGCAGTCACACTCGATCGGTGCAAGGATGCACCACAAAGGACTGCAAATGCTGTTCGCGTAAGCTCATATCTGGTTCATCTTAAATCAAACTACCGGCTCGTCCGACTCTTCTCAGATTAAACTAGCTGCAAATCAAACTGATAAGTGATTACTTTGATCGCGGACTAGATCCATTGCCACCTGGGTCAACCATCACTTAAGTCGATGAGCACGCAAGTCCAATTTCACTTACATCGGCCTCAACTTGCATTGATTACGGCCTAAACCGGTCACAACTCACTTAGATAAGAACCTAACTGGCTAGAACCCTAAATTGCCAAAACCTTAACTTAATAGCAACTTAAATTGATCGAAAAGGGTCTCGAGACCTTACTCACTCAAACGGTTCCACTTTGATCTACGATTGGTGCAAACCTATCTACACCAACACTCCCCTTGTGAAGATCAACCAGTCAAACCTATTCTTCTCGCCCAAACTGGTAACTCGGGCCAACATCATTTGAACTATTTGTTGAGCAAAATTAGGCTAAAACACTACCTAATATTTCCGTTTGGAGTTACAGCTTATGAAAGTCAAACAAATCGCGGTCTAGCAGTTGCGAAGGCGAAACTCGAGACAACGAGTTCAACATATTCTCCACTCGTCCCGGTTCTAATTGATCCCACTCGCGCAGCATCGCTTTGACCTGCGCTCGCTTCAAGTTTGGTTGAGACCCACAAAGATCACAAGGAATGATCGGAAACTGACGAAATCCAGCATGCTGCTTGATCAACGACTCGCGCACATAAGCCAGCGGTCGAATCACGATATTCCTTTCATCGTCACTCTTCAATTTGGCCGGCATGGCTTTTAGCCGACCGTTATAAAACAGATTCAGCAGCAAAGTTTCAACAATATCATCGGCATGATGCCCGAGCGCAATTTTAGTCGCGCCTAGCTCAACCGCTGCGTTATAAAGAACCCCTCGACGCAACCTCGAACAGAGCGAACAGGTTGTCTTGCCCTCTGGTATCAGTCGTTTGACCACTTGATAGGTGTCTTCTTCGATGATTCGGTAGTCCACCCCAATCGACTCGAGGTAGTCGGGCAACACTTGTTCCGGGAAACCGGGTTGCTTCTGATCCAGGTTGACCGCGATAATTTCAAATTTTATGGGCGCAACTTTTTGCAACTGACCGAGTATATCGAGCATGGTGTAGCTATCCGCACCACCCGAGAGACAGACCATCACTCGGTCTCCGTTGCAAATCATTTCAAAATCGCTGATCGCGCGACCCACTTTAGAACGAATTTTTCGATTAACGCTGTCAGCATTCAATTTAATTAACTGTCGCGTATCAATCACTTGTGATGTCGTCATTTCCGCCAAAACCCCGGGGTAAACAAAACCAACAAGGTGAATATTTCCAGCCGCCCTAACAACATTGCTAGGCATAGCATCCATTTCGCTGGGTCACTAATTTGGGCAAAATTACGACCCACGTCGCCCAAGCCCGGTCCGAGGTTATTCAAACAGGCTGCGACCGCTGAAAAAGCGGTTTCTTGGTCTAACCCGGTCGACATCAGAAACAAAATTCCAATCGCCGAGATCGCAAAATAAGCGGCGAAAAACCCCCAAACCGCTTCAACTACTTTTTCGGGCAACGCTTTCTTGCCTATCTTGACCGCAATTTCCGCATTGGGGTGAATTAACCGTTTGAGTTCGCGTGCGCTCTGCTTCACCAGCAACAAAATACGAATCACCTTGATTCCGCCCCCGGTAGAGCCGGAACAACCGCCAATAAAACTGACGTAAATCAGCAACACCGGCAGAAAGCCTGGCCAGATGTAATATTCCGCGGTGGTGAAACCCGTGGTAGTGCCAATCGAAACCACTTGAAACAGGCCCGTGATAATTGATTCGGTGCCGCTGAAGGTCTGGGTTGCTTGCAAATAGCCGATGGTGATAGCACTCACAACCAGGAGCACACCAATGTAAGTTTTAAACTCAGCATCGCGACTATAAGGGTTGAGTGAGCGATTGCGAAGGGCCGTAAAATGCACCGCAAAATTGACCCCCGATAACAGCATGAAAACAATCGCAATTAACTGAATTCCGGTGCTGTCAAAGAAACCAATGCTGGCATCGTGGGTCGAGAAGCCACCGATGGCAACGGTTGAAAAAGAGTGCGAGATGGCATCGAACCCTGACATCCCCGCGCTCCAATAGCCAAAGGCACAAGCGACAGTCAGGCCCAAATAGATATACCAAAGCGCTTTCGCGGTTTCGGTGATGCGTGGCGTCATTTTGGTGTCTTTAACTGGGCCCGGCGCTTCAGCTCGGTAAAGCTGCATTCCGCCAACCCCGAGCATCGGCAAAACGGCCACCGCAAGAACGATAATTCCCATCCCACCAAGCCACTGCAACTCTTGGCGGTAAAACAAAATTGAATGCGGCAAATCGTCAAGCCCGACGATCACGGTGGCACCCGTGGTGGTTAGTCCTGAGATTGATTCGAACACCGCGTCGGTCACTGAAATGTCGTAAATTCCCGACAGATAGAGGGGCAAGCCTCCGGCGAGACCAAGTACGCTCCAGAATAAAACGACCACCAAAAAGCCATCGCGGAGCCTGAGCTCTTTGCGCTGTGTGCGCACCGGAAAGAACATTGTGAAACCGATCACGATGATCAAGAAGAAGGCTTCGGTAAAGGCAGCCACACCGCCATCTTTGTAAACTAACCCGATCGCCAACGGAGGCAGCATGGTGCTGCTGAAAACGATCAACAACAAACCTAAAATGCGCTGAATTACTTTAAATTGCATATCAACTAGCGCTGGCTAAAAATAAGTGAAACCGACCTGAAACAGTTTCTCGACCGCGGTAATTTTTTTCTTGTCGGTGAGAAACAAAATCACATGGTCTTCTGATTCAA
>CBDTWQ010000302.1:0-3112 GCA_965364115.1 uncultured Gammaproteobacteria bacterium
GGTCCTCGACCCATTCTGCAATGGTTTGTAGTTTCAGCACTTTGGCGACATCGTTAATGGTGCGCACCATCGCAAGATCGACGGGATCGTTCACCATATCGCGCACAAAAAGTCCATCTATTTTGAGAAAGTCTAACGGCAGGCGTTTGAGGTAACCAAAGGAACTCAGCCCGCTGCCGAAATCATCGAGTGCAAAACGGCAGCCCAGCTCTCTCAGACGGCTTATAAAATCGATTGCAATTGAAAAATTTGCGATCGCCGCGGTTTCTGTTATTTCGAAACAAACTATTTTCGGATCGACATCAAACCGATGCAGCATTTCGATAATAAATTCGGCCAGTGTCGGGTCGCAAATCGACTGACCCGACAGGTTAATCGCATAAATCTGGTTGGCGGGGTAAGGCATTGCCTGTTTCAAGTGTGACACCGCAGCCAGTGCATTCTCGATCACCCAACTGTCGAGGTCACGCATCAAATCGTAGCGCTCGGCGATTGGGATAAACAGCCCCGGCGAAATCAGACTGCCGTCGTCTTGCGGCCAGCGCAATAAAAATTCAAAGATTATTTGCGGGTTACGTTCATCGCCAAGCGCTTCGATCGTTTGAATCGCTAGTTCGAATTCATTGTTTTTTCTCGCTTCCTTGATCCTTGGAAGCCACTCCATATGACGGTGTTTTTCAGCAATTTCGACATCGTCGGCACAATAGATATGCACCGTGTCTCGCCCGGCATCTTTGGCCGCGTAACAAGCGAGATCGGCTGCGCTCAGCAGTTCAGACAGAGTGCCAGACATACGACTGATCATCACCAATCCGATGCTGGCACTGATATCGAAGACTTTTTCTTCCCACTTAAAGTGGACTTCACGCAGTGTTTGGCGCACGTTCTCGGCTATCGCTTTCGCCTGGCCTAGGTCACAGTCGCGCAGCAATAGGCCAAATTCATCTCCGCCCAGGCGAGCCACCAGGTTTTCCTCTCGCATCAGCGTTTTCAAAACACCTGCTAGACGTTTTAGTAGTTCGTCCCCCGCACCGTGACCACAAATATCGTTGATCAGCTTGAATTGGTCCAGGTCGATATAACACAACGCGTTTTTCTTGTCGGTTTGGCGGCTAAGTTCAACCGCCTCTTTAGCTCGATTTTCGAATTCAGCACGGTTGATCAGGCCGGTCAGCGAATCATGACTGGCTTGATAGACCAACTGGCTGGTCAGTTCCTGTTCAAGACTGACATCGCGCAGAACTAGCAAAGAGCCAATCAATTCGCCTCGTGAGTCCATCAATGGCGACGCTTTGCCGTCGACAGACAGTTTCTTTGAAGCGGTATTGAGGGTGATGTCAATGCCGGATTGTTGAAAATTGCTCCGCAGGTTGCTCTGTGTCATGTCGATATAGAAATCGATCGGATCATGAATAGGCTCGCCAAACGGTTGGAGCTCAAGATTGATCAAGTCCGAGAGCAGGTGACCACTGGCCTCCGCCAGTCTGAGATCGGTCATCTGCTCAGCAACTGGATTCATATAGTTAATACGGTCTGTGATGTCGGTTGTTATCACGGCATCGCTGATCGATGTTAACGTGACTTCAGCTCGCTCGCGTTCTTTATACAACTGCGATTGCACGTGTTGCTTGTCTTGCTGCAACAGGTAACGGCTTCGCAGCACCAGTACGGTGGTCGTAAACAAAATCGCGAAGAGCAGGCCTGCTGCAATAACCCAGAAATAAATATTACGGGTCGTTACCGGCTGAAAGTGAGCAAGAATCGTCAACGAGGCGTTTTCTCCCGCCTCTATTTTGGTCTCCAGCTTTCTGCTTAGATTGGGTTCCCGAGGTGCAAAAATATTACCACTTTCAGTTGATAGGCTGAACGTCATGGGCAGTTGTTCTCCACCTTCGGCCTGTGTGAAATGGGTTAGTTGATCCCAGTCGAGGACGATGACGAACATTCCGCTGACCTGTTCCAACCGGTCTGCAGAACTGGTCTGTACTGAGCGACCAAAGTAGGTAGGTTTCATCATGACTAAGTGACGGGCTTCTCCGAGTCCTTTCGACGCCTTAATCAGCGCGCTCGAGTTTTCACCTGCGGCTCGGTAAAAGGCTTGTTTCACGGCGTCGTTAACCAGCCAATCTATCCCCATTAAGCTCGCTGATGATGGCGTCGAGGGTTCGAAAAAGCTGGTAACGAGGTGAAATTCTGGAGTTTCACGCAATTTACTTGCTTGTTGTCGGCCGGTTATAGCGAATTGGCTGTAACCGCTGTCATGCATTTCCTTTATGAACAATTGCTTTTCGTCTCGGCTGATGTAGGTCAAGTATTGCAGAGAGTGAATAAAGCGATAATCTTGCAGCACTTCCTCGCTAAATGGAGTGAACAGTGCAGCGTCCATCCCGCCGCTGGCTTGATAAAAACCGACCAGAGCATTGGTCGAGGTTTGGGCGACGGCCAAGCGACGATTTATCGTTTGCAATGCCGCAGCGGCTTGCTCCGCATAACGCTCACGTTGTTGGTTGGTTTGCTGACTAAATGCGAACCAGCAAACCAGTGAAATCAGGATTATTCCAGATCCTAGAAATAACAGGCCGAAATTTACTTTATGGGTTTTCAAACCGTTTGTCTCCGAGTTGGGCTCAATTAACCCTTCTTTTGCCTTACGCATTATATTGCGCGGAAGCTTTTTTTAGGTTGATTCAAGGTGAACCGTGTCAAACCATAGGCCCCAGTCTCGATTGGCCACGATGGGTATCTCGGGAGGTGCCTTGCCTTTATATATTTCGATCGCGGTTTGTTCCGCCCACCATTCACCCTGTTCCACACTGTTAGACCACGCGTAATCGTGATGATAGGAGGATGCGTAGAGGTACTTTTTAGCACCTGTATTTGCATTTGTAGGCACAGCCAAAGAGGACAATAGAAGGCCTATTACAGTGATCATGATGCTACTCGTGTGTTTCATGATGGATTTCTCTTGGATTGCTTAAAGCAAGGAAGACATCTTAAAACGGTAGATGACACCACCTACTGCTTCCTTTCCCCCTCAATCGGCTGTCCGATGTTTTTCTTGAGTTTGGTTGTAGCAGAAGTGTCGATGAACTAGACACGAATGCGATGATGC